>JAUVRS010000001.1 GCA_030597505.1 Desulfobacteraceae bacterium | reverse complement strand
TCAAAAACTGTGAAACTTCAATTCAATCACAACTTGGTCATTCAAACCCAACGGTCACTTGGAACGTCTATGCTCACTTAATGAAACCTACAAATCAGGAGGCAGCTTGTAAGTTAGAAAACACAATTTTTGGAACCGGTCACAATTTGGTCACAAAAAGAAAAAAGGGGTTACACAATGAAGCGTAACCCCTTGATTTTACTGGTGGGCGGTGGGGGATTTGAACCCCCGGCTTCCACCGTGTGAGGATGGCACTCTCCCGCTGAGTTAACCGCCCGTATCATATCACTACACAATTGACATAGATATAATCACGACCCTATTGATACAATATTGATATGGGTCTGTAAATAAAAAACTTATACCAATCCTACTGATTTTTTCATTTTATATAATTCATCAGTGGTAAGGTGGCGGTATTTGCCTACCTTGAGATCTCCCAGTCGAAGGCTGCCAAACCCAATCCTTATCAGGTGAATAACCTGACAATTGATCGCCGCAAACATCCGTCTTACCTGCCGTGGTCTCCCTTGTGTGATAGTCAGTCTGACCTGGGTGCGACCTCGCTCCCGGCCTATGAGGGTCGCAGTGGCTGGACCGCTGGGACCGTCGTCTAATTGGACTCCCCGCCGCAGGATATCCAGTGTGTCTTTGTGTATTTCACCCTCAACCGTTGCTTTATATGTACGGGGAATTTGATAGCTGGGGTGGGTAAGACGATAGGTCCATTCGCCGTCATTGGTAAAAAGCAACAACCCGAGACTGTCAAAATCGAGACGGCCCACAGGATAGATCCGTTGAGGGATTCCTTGCAGCAGATCGGTCACCACGGGTCTCCCCTCAGGGTCGTTAAGGGAGGAAATATAGGCAAAGGGTTTGTTGAGCATGATATAAACCCTTTCCAAAGGGGTTTGAAGCTCTTTTCCATCGACGCAAATTCGATCCTCCCCATAAGCTACCCGGAACCCGCGTTGTGTAATAAGTTTCCCATTTACCGTTACCCGTCCCTTTATGATCCATTCATCTGCTTTACGTCTGGACGTGATGCCGGCGGCAGACAGGACCTTGTTAAGTCTCTGGATCTTCAGATTGCCGCTGGTCTTCCGAAGAGGGGGACTGGGGCAGAGTGGTTCCATGTTCGTCAAATCCAAAATCCTTTATTTCTTCCAGTTTTGGGAGTGATTTCAGATCCTTGAGGTCAAACACCTCAAGGAACCTTTTGGCAGTTCCATAAATCAAGGGTCTGCCGGGGAGGTTTTTCCGGCCCATAATCCTGATCAAATTTTTTTCTAAAAGGACTTTCAGAACTCCCCCCACATCTACTCCCCTTAACCTTTCGATTTCCTGTCGGAGAACGGGCTGTTTGTAAGCGATGATGGCCAAGGTTTCCAGGGCCGGACGGGAGAGCCGGGTTGGGGAGGCTTTAAGCATCCGAACGACATAAGGTGAATATCCTGATCTTGTCCTAAATTGGTAGCCTTCAGCTACCTCTTTGAGTACAAAACTCCTTCCCATGGTGTCGTATTCTTTTTGAAGCTCTTTGAGGACCTGTCTGATGTTGGGTTGGGTCTCCTCTGATAACCAGCCATGGATTTCACGGGCACTCAACGGATTGTCTGCTGCGAACAGAAGTGATTCAATAATCAATTTGAGTGGTTTTTCCATCGTTACCTATTGTGCCATTTTGTTTGTTTCCCTCAAATAAGGCTGTCAACTGAATGTCACTTTCGAGGGTGAGTTGAAATATTTTTACAAGACCCCGGTGGACCAGTTCCAGAAGGGCCAGAAATGAGACGATGAATTCGGAGACAGTGCGATCTTCACTGAAAAGTTCATAGAAAAATATAGAATTATTTTCTTTGAGGCGAGCAATGATAATCTCAGTCTTTTCCTTTACAGACCATTTTTCGGGTCGAAAACTTAGCTGAACCCCCGGCAGCCTCTGATCCATGAGCCGTCTGAATGCGTCAATCAGCTGGAAGAGGTTGACATCCAATTGAGGTTCTTCATCCCCCAATTGTCTTTGCAAATAGGGTGGCACATGGCGGGCGAAGACATCTCGATCAAGGAGTTCTCTCTCAGACAGTTCCTGGGCGGCGTCCCTGAGACTGATATATTCCAGCAGCGGCCGGGTGATCTCATTGAATATCTCTTCCTCCTGCTCTTCTTTTGAATCCGGGAGCAACATCTTTGACTTTATGTGGACCAACGTTGACGCCATTACCAGGAAATCCCCGGCCACGTCTATATTCAAGGCCTTCATCATTTCGAGGTATTCAAGATATTGATCCGCGATCGTTGCGATTGGGATATCAAAGATATCCACCTCACTCTTGTGGATGAGATGAAGCAACAGATCCAAAGGACCCTCAAATATATCCAGTCTAACCTCGTAGTCCAACGGCCTCCCTCACCTGTCCCATGGTATCCCTGCAAATGGCGCGGGCCCTGACATTGCCTTCCGTAACGATTTCCTTGACTTTTTCCATATCGGCCTCCAACTCTTTTCTTTTTGCCCGGATCGGTTCAAGCGCACTGCTCAGGCTGGAGACCATTATTTTTTTGCAATCCACGCACCCTATCTCTGCAGAGCGGCATTCGCCGTTGATCCGTTGGACTGTTTCAGGATCGGTATATATCTCCTGATAGGAAAATACGTTACAGATGTCTGGATTTCCAGGATCTTTTCTTCTTGCCCGTTGCGGATCTGTAATCATCTCGCCGATTTTTTTAGAGATCTCTTCATCTGAGTCTGTGAGGTATATGGCATTACCATAACTCTTACTCATCTTTCTACGGTCGATTCCGAGTAGCTTTGATGTGGGAGTGAGGAGTACGTCGGGGATAGGGAATACCTCGCCGTAAAGATGATTGAACCTGCGCGCTATCTCTCTGGTCAGTTCAACATGGGGTGCCTGGTCTTCACCAACCGGCACCCCGTTTGCCTTATACATAAGGATGTCAGCGGCCTGGAGTACCGGGTATCCCAGAAATCCATACGTGTGAATATCCTTTTGAGTCAATTGTCGGAGTTGTTCTTTATATGTGGGGTTTCTCTCCAGCCATGGGAGCGGGGTGATCATCGAAAAGATGAGGTGGAGCTCTGCATGCTCTTTTAGCTGCGACTGGACAAAAAAGGTTGATATTTCCGGGTCAAGTCCCACGGAAATCCAGTCGATTATGATATCATATATGGTTTCTTCAATAACGCGGGGATGGGCATACTCACTGGTCAGGGCATGCCAGTCCGCTATAAAATAGAAACATTTGTATTCGTCCTGAAGTCGCTTCCAGTTGAGCAGTGCACCATGGAGGTGTCCCAGGTGGATTTTTCCCGTGGGTCGCATTCCGCTAACTATTCTCTTTTCTGTCATATGTCGAAATTCCTTTTCTATTATTGATAATTTAGCAAAGAACAAAGATCAGGAGGCTAAAAACCCCGGTCCGGTCGTGGGCGAGTGAACATCCTGTGAGGTTGTCATTTTTTGTTCCC
The DNA here is from genome assembly GCA_030597505.1 of Desulfobacteraceae bacterium. Classification (GTDB taxonomy): domain Bacteria; phylum Desulfobacterota; class DSM-4660; order Desulfatiglandales; family Desulfatiglandaceae; genus JABMQV01. Next base: position 31,542 of record JAUVRS010000001.1, on the reverse strand, counting down.
AGGGCCCACTGAGGACTGCCACTTTTTCTTTACAAGTTTAATTTCGTCACCCTTCGTTTTTATAAGGTCGTTCAACCGAGCCTCCAGAAGGCTGTCAAAGATTTTTTTAAAGACCGGGCCCGGCTGAAAACCCATGTTAACTAGGTCTTTTCCCTTGAGTTGAATCTTTGTCCCTTTAAGCCTGGTAAAATAGTTTGAAATGAGCCGCCTGATTTTTTCATTGCTCGTCTTGGCCATGAGATAAAGCAATGTCTCTGTATCATATGGAAGGAGCAAAGTATAGAGGGGATAGTTGTCACCATCAAACCGGTAAAGAGAATCCAGAAGTTTTTTTTCATCTTTCCGTTGACGGATCATCCTCTCGGTTTCCTGGTCAAAGATCCCCATCCTCTGGGTCAACGCCTTTAGGGCCTTGTTGTCAAGGGGGGAAGTGAGGCCATGCCAGTAAACCTTCCATGGTTCAAAAGGTTCCTCCACGTAAAGAAGGTTGTACCATACGATGACCTTTCGAATTTCTTCAAAAAAATTTGAAAGTTTTTGGGTCAACTCGATTTCCGGAGAAATAAACTGAAGCAGGCCAAATTCATTCATTCTCTCTATGGCCTTCTTGGGGTCATATTCTTTTAGGATAAGTTTGAGTTCCAGAAATAATCGATGACCTGAAAGGTCTTTAAAACAGTTGATTTTAACTGCGTTCTTGATCAGGGCGAGAGTAAGCTTTCCGATTTTAAACCCGAACCTCTGTTCAAACCTGATGGCCCTCAGCACCCGCGTAGGGTCTTCAACGAAGCTAAGGTTGTGGAGGACACGCAGGACCTTGTCCCTTATATCCTCTTGGGCCCCGAAGTAGTCGATGAGGGTGCCATAACTCCTCTTATTGAGTTTTATGGCGAGGGTGTTAATGGTAAAATCGCGTCTGTAAAGATCCAGTTTCAGGGAACTGGTCTCAACAATGGGAGGGGCACCCGGTGATTCATAATATTCCATCCGGGCCGTGGCTACATCAACCTTGAAACCGTCTGAGAAAACAAGCACAGCGGTTCCGAACTTGGGGTGACTCCTGACCCGGGCATCATGATGCGCTGCGAATTCGCGGGCAAAATTAATGCCGTCGCCTTCAATAACTATGTCTACGTCAAAATTTTCACGCTTCAGGAATATATCTCTCACCAGACCGCCAACAAGATAGACATTATATTCCAGCATATCCGCGATTTGACCAAAATCTTTAAGGAGTTTGATCATTTTTGCGGGAAGTCTTTTGTTGATTACGGCGGCCATATTTTTTTTTCTTATAAAATGAGAGGTGTTTTTGGAATCATAGAAAAATTCAGGAACCGACGGTGAACCCAAAAGAATGTGTAGGAGGTCTGTCCGGGTGATGACACCCTGCACTGTCCCATTTTCTACAACAGGAAGTATCCTGAGTTTTTTTCTGATAATCAATTCCTGAACCTCCTTGAGAGAGGCCTTGGGATGGATTTCAGAAAATTCAATATTCATGTAATCGTTTACTTTGATATGTTCAAGACCAAAAAATACTGCTTTTTCAACTATTTGTCTTGTAACATAACCCTTCAGGATACCCCCCCCGTCCATAACCAGAAGAACATTTATGTTGTAGCGGGTCATCAAACCGGCGGCTTTTTGCAGGGTGTCTTCAGGTGAAATATGGATCACCGGTGAGGACATCATGTCCTTTGCCCGTTTTCCGGGGGTGACCCTGCTTCTCAACAGTTTCTGCAGGGATCTTTCAACCTGGGTGAGGGTCTTGTTTCGGATGGTGGCTGATGCAGCTTGGGAATGCCCTCCGCCGCCCAGGGCGAGTGCTATTTCTGCCGCGTTAACCTCCTGGATACGGCTTCGTGCCACCAGGTAGACGCGGTCCTCCATTTGCGCCAGGGCAAAGACCACGTTCAGATTCTCCATTTCCATAAATTTGTGGACAAGAACAGCGAAATCTCCCACGTATTTATCTCTGACAACCTTAGTTATGACTATCTCCACGCCATCAATCACTGTTGTCGTGGCCGCCTGGGTAAGATCATTGAGGAGCCAGACCTGCTCTGCGGTGAGTTCCCTTGTAAGCATGTCCGCGATGATATTATGGTTCGCCCCCTGATCCGTCAGCCATGCGGCCGCTTGATAGTCTTCCGCCTTTGTGGATGAAAAGGTAAAAGACCCTGTATCCTCGTGAATCCCCAGGCACATGACGGTTGCTTCATCAGCAGATACGGAAATGCCTTTTTCACGGATGAGGTTTGTAAGCAGGGCGGTGGTGGACCCGATTTTACGGATGATCTCTACGTGACCGTGGGCATCTTCACCAGAGTCAGGGTGATGGTCGTAGATATGGATTTCAACCCCCTTTTTCTCTGTAAGTTCGGCAAATTTTCCTATCCGGCTCTTTTGTCGGGTGTCAACGAGGATCAGTCTTTTTATCTGATCAAAATTAAGATTTTTTATCTTTGTGAAATTAAAGATATATGAGGTGGAATGAAGGAAAAAGTTTCTGAGGTTTTTTTCCTGTGATCCGGGAAAGACAAGTGCAGCCTCAGGATAAAGTTTGCTGGCAGCTATCATAGATGCCAATGCATCAAAATCTGCATTGACATGGGTCGTAATGACCTCCTCATGAACACTCTCCTGATGGTCCTCTTTTCCCTGTTTTGTGTCTTCTTTTTTCCCCACAGGCGTACTCACTTTCTATACCCTATATATCCTGACAAAGAGATCATACCATACCGAAAAAGGATTTGAGAGGGGTCGTTCAAAAAAGCAAAAAGCCGGGCATTAAATTTGCGCCGGCTTGTCAAACGGAATTGGAAAATAGCGATTATTGGCCCTTGAGCCTTTCCTGGTTTTCCTGGTTTTTCTTGCAGTTAATACAGGAAGTAGTCACCGGCCGGGCCATTAATCTTTCATCAGAGATCTCTTCTTCGCATTCCTCACAGATCCCGAAAGTCCCATTGTCAAGCCTCTCGAGGGCATCTCTGATCTTTCCGATCAATCTCCTTTCTCTGTCCCTGATCCTGAGTGTAAAATTTCTGTCCGCCTCCAGTGTCGCCCTGTCGGTGGGGTCTGGAAAATTCTCTCGAAAATCGGTCATCCCGCTTACGGTCTTATTTGCTTCATCCAGGAGATCAGTCAGTCTTTTTGTGAGTAATTCCTCGAAATATTTCTGTTTTTTCTTGCTGAGCATGACTATCAGGCTCCATTTCTAAAATTAAGGGAATTCCATTACCACCGTTTGAAGGAAATGTAAAGAATTTTTGGTTTACCCTTACTGCTGAATGGCTGCTATTGCGCCATTTTTTTTAGGAAGTCTCTTACCTTTGCTCTCTTGCTCGATGGGGTGACCCCTTCTGCCTCGGCAAAGGCCTGCAGCAGATCCCTTTGTTTCTGACTCAATTTTTTTGGGATTTTTACGTTAACTTTTACGTAGAGATCCCCCCTTCGGCGATGACCTCTGATGCTGGACATCCCTTTCCCGGGAACCCTGATGATCTCACTGGGTTGCGTCCCATGAGGGATCTCCAATTCATGACCACCCTCTTCCCCCAGGACGGGGATCACTATTCTATCCCCCAACGCGGCCTGGACAAATGATACGGGGATTTGGCAAATGAGATTATCCTCTTCCCTGGCAAAAAAATCATGCTCTTTTACGTGGATAACCACGAACAGGTCCCCAGGTGGCCCCCCGTCTTCTCCCGATTCGCCTTCACCACGTAACCTGAGTTGAGAACCAGTATCAACGCCCGGTGGGATCTTGACATTGATGTTTTTTTCAACCCTGATTTCCCCCCCGCCTCTGCAATCTTTGCAGGGATCGCTGATGATTTCACCCTGGCCATGACAGGCTGAGCAGGCCGTACTGATTTGAAAGAACCCCTGAGATCGAATCACCTGGCCCCTGCCCTGACACGTGGGACATACCATCGGCTCAGCCCCCGGGCTTGATCCGGATCCATTGCAGGTGTGGCAGGCCTCCAGTCTTTGAAAAGAAATCTCGTCTTCTTTTCCGAGAAAGGCCTCTTCCAGGGTCACCTCCAAATCATAACGGAGGCTTTTTCCCTGTCTGGCTCTGCTTCGCCGTCCTTTGTTGTTCCCAAACCCAAAGAAATCTTCAAAGATATCTCCAAAACTGGAAAAGATGTCTTCGAATCCCTTGAAACCCGTAAAGCCTCTTCCTTCAAGCCCTTCATGGCCAAAGCGATCGTAAATTTCTCGCTTCTGACTTTCTTTCAGAACCTCATAGGCCTCGGCGGCTTCCTTGAATTTCTCCTCGGCCTCCTTATCCCCGGGGTTTCTGTCGGGGTGGTACTCCATGGCCAGTTTTCGATAGGATTTTTTTATCTGTTCGCCGTCCGCGTTCCGGGATAGGTTTAGAATTTCGTAATAATCTCTCTTATACATGGTTAATCTCTAGTAAAGGGCATCCCTAATCAGATACCTCGTCTTGAGGCTCCTTTTTTTCACCTGGTGAATCATCAACTGTTTCTTCCGGAAGCTCTGTTTGAACGGGGTCCGTGTTGTCTTCGATCAACTGATCCGCTTCTTCTTTTTCAACAGGAAAGATTTTCCCTGCGGCAATCTCTCTGAGGGCAACCACAACATTTTTGTTTTTGCAGACATATAGGGGTTCGGCCCCTTTTCTCAATTGACGGACCCGTTCGGAAGCCAGATGGATCAATCGAAAACGATTGTCCACCTTTTCGAGGCAGTCTTCAACCGTTATCCGTGCCATAACTATCTCCTGTTCGATTGTCTTGTGGTGTAAAACGCCTACTTCATCATCTACCGGGAAGACCCTGCGGCCAAAAGATCGGGAGTGATGAGGCTGATTTCATATTAAATAAACTTTACTTTATACAATTTTATGTGCTAGGTGTAAAGAATAAATTAGAGTTTCGTAAATAAAACCCTTCAAAGTGAACAATGTTAGCCAAAGTACTGAGCAGCGCGGTGATGGGCATCGATGCCTATATAGTGGATGTGGAAGTCGATATCGCCCAAGGACTCCCTTCTTTTGCCACGGTGGGACTGCCCGAAGGGGCGGTCCGGGAAAGCAAGGATAGGGTCAAGGCTGCCATCAAGAACTCCGGTTATCATTTCCCCTCGGACCGAATCACGGTAAACCTAGCCCCTGCGGATATCAAAAAAGAGGGTTCGGCATTTGATCTGCCCATTGCTATCGGCATCCTTGGGGCCAATCAACTCCTGGAGAACGCTTCTCTCTCAAATTATCTCTTTCTGGGGGAACTGTCGCTTGATGGGCACGTGAGGCCTGTCAAAGGCGCCCTTCCCATGGCCATTACGGCAAAGGAACTGGGCATCAAGGGTATCTTCCTTCCTGCTGAAAATGCTCCGGAAGCAGGCGTTGTGGAAGGAGTGAACATTTACCCGAGTGATACCCTGTCCCAGGTTGTTGATGTTCTGCAGGGTTTTTCAAAGATAAGTCCCTTTACGGTGAAAATCAATACGCTCTTTGAAACACGGGAAGCGGATGTGGATTTTAAGGAGGTCCGCGGTCAGGAAAATGCAAAGCGGGCCCTGGAGATCTCAGCCGCAGGGAGCCACAATCTAATCATGATCGGCCCACCGGGTTCGGGTAAAACCATGCTGGCGAGACGTCTCCCGACGATCCTCCCCCCGCTTACCTTTAGCGAAGCCCTGGAGACATCCAAGATTTACAGTGTGATGGGTCTTATGCCGGACGGTCAAAGTCTGATTACCATACGTCCCTTTCGGTCACCGCACCATACCATCTCAGATGCGGGTCTGATCGGAGGAGGACAGACGCCAAGACCCGGTCAGGTGAGTCTGACTCACAATGGTGTCCTCTTCCTGGATGAACTGCCCGAGTTCAAGAAAAACGTCCTGGAGGTCCTGAGACAGCCCATGGAGGACGGGAAAGTGACCATTTCCCGGGCCAATTCAACGGTCACCTACCCGGCTAATTTTATGCTTGTGGCAGCCATGAACCCTTGCCCTTGCGGTCATTTGGGACATCCCAAACGAGAGTGTACCTGTTCATTTCTGCAGGTCCAGAGGTATCGATCCAAGATATCGGGTCCGTTGATGGACAGGATAGACATCCATCTGGAGGTGCCGTCGGTCCCCTACAAAGATCTTTCCTCTGTCCAGGAAGGCGCTGGTTCAAAAGAAATTTCAAAGAGGGTCTGCAGGGCAAGAGAGATCCAGACAAACAGATTCAAAAAGAAGGGCCCCCATTCAAACGGTTCGATGAACAACCGTGCAATAAAAAAGTTTTGCAAGATTGATGCTGAATCCAGCACGCTGCTGGAGAAAGCTATGGAAAAATTCGGTTTGAGCGCAAGGGCCCATGCTCGCATTCTGAAGATTGCCCGGACCATTGCCGATCTTGAAGAAAGCCCCGATATCGGGTCTCCCCACGTTGCAGAGGCCATTCAATATCGGAGTCTGGATCGGAAGGTCTTGAGATAAAAGAATAAACCTGTTTTCTCCATTTAATTTAATAAGGACGCTTTCTTTTGGATGACAAATGCAATAATTGATTGATTTTGTTAAGATTAGCTCCACTCTGGGCCTCCGTTCTGTACACATCCCTCAACAAAGCAATTGTTAATAAAGAAAAGGAGAAACCATGAAAGAATACACCCTAATCCCATTACCCATTTCAAAAATTTCTATCGACAAGAGCATGATGACCTACCGGAGGAATATGGGTGAGCGATTCGAGATGCCATGTTTTGCATGGTATATCAAGGGGGCCGATCAGACCATTCTTGTGGATACTGGGATTGAGGCTGATTTCGCTAACTCAATGCTTTCACCTGAATATCCCGTACGATTCATTCCGGTGCAGTCATTTGAGGATGCCCTGGCGTCTCAGGGGCTCACTATTGAAGGCATCGATTACGTAATCCAGACACATGGCGCTTATGACCATATCGGGAACACAAAGAGATGCTGCAATGCGACGAGTTTCATGCAAGAAGATGAGTGGAGATGCTTGATGGCTCCCCACCCCCTCCTCAAAGAGATCTATCGACCCGAACTTATGAGTGGTTGGAATAGGCTGAAGTTGGTCAAGGGGGACGTTCCGAATTTATTTCCAGGAATAGATTTGATTTTCGCCCCGGGTCATGGACCCGGCGTACAAGCAGTTGGTGTGAATACGAAGAAAGGCAAGGCGGTAATAAGCGGTTTTTGCTGTATCCAGGACAATTTTTCGCCTCATGAGGAAGTAAAACCCTATTACCCCGTTACCCCCTCAGGGATTCACACTAACCCCATTCAGGCATTCGAGAGTATGGTAAAGGTTGCTGGTATTGCTGATATCCTAATACCCCAACATGAACCCTCACTTTTGGAGGTGAATAGCATCCCGTGAATGGGTGAGAGAGGAAGATGGCCGTAAAGCGAAAAAAATTACAATCCAAGATCTGCAAACGAAAAAGGATCTGGGGGAAAAAATCGTCAGAGTGACCTGTTATGACTACCCTATGGCGCTGCTTGCGGACCGTGCGGGAGTGGACTCGGTCTTAGTGGGTGACTCCTTAGGTATGGTGGTACTTGGGAGGGAAAACACCGTAGCAGTTACCATGGAGGAGATGATCCACCATTGCAGGGCGGTAACGAGGGCTGTGAAACACGCTCTTGTCATAGGGGACCTCCCCTTCCTCTCCTACCAGACCAGCGTACAGGATGCAATCAGGAACGCCGGCCGGCTCTTAAAAGAGGGCAACGTTGACGCGGTTAAATTGGAAGGTGGTAAAGAGTTTGCCTCCACCGTAAGAGCGATTGTCGAGGCCGGTATCCCAGTGGTAGGCCACATCGGGCTAACCCCACAGACGGTGTCCAAACTGGGTGGCTTCAAAGTGCAGGGCAAAGACGCAGACGCTGCCAAAAAGATCTTGGCTGATGCGGTTTCACTAGAACAAGCGGGCGCCTTTATGCTCACGATCGAATGTGTGCCGGACCGCTTGGCCAAACTCATTTGTGAAAGGCTAATCATTCCTGCAACAGGAATTGGTTCTGGCCCATACACTGATGGCCAGAGCCTCTCGTTATACGATATGATTGGTCTGTTCGATCGATTTACTCCCAAGTTTGTAAAGCAATATGCGGACGTCTCCGAAATCATTCTCAATGCTCTTGAAGAATTTTCGCGAGAAGTAAGAAAGGGCAGCTTTCCCATGCAGGACCATTGTTTCACCTTGAACGATGAGGTGTTGAAGAAGGTCTTAGATGACGTCGGTTAGGGCTTGCGGAAAAAATATTTATTTTCCTTGCACTCAGAATAGGAAGAACAAACGATATAATCCTGCTAAGAAATGGCCTTGAACGACCTCCTGCCAGATTTAGTCATGATATTTAATGGTACCACGCAGATCCAAGAATGTGGGAAATGATAACCCCCAAATGTTTTTCTGTAAGTGTATAACGAGTGTATTCGTTTGTAGGTCTGGAGTCTTCTCAATCCACGCGGCCGATCTCTAAGGGAGGTATTAGGAAATGCCGGATTTTTTGGCATTGTTTGATTCACAAGAGGATCAGGAGATTATTTCCGAAGAAGAGTTTGGTCGCATCCTGGCGCCATTTGCCAGGCCTTTGCTTTCCCTTTCACACTACGTGGAGGAAGCGGCCAAGGGAGGGGACCGGAAGTCTTTTAATATGGATTTCCTGGCCAATGTCATCAAACACTCCTCGGATGTGGAGCATCTCTTAGATCGATACCGTGCACGGAACAACCGGAATTGGATCTATTTTAGAGAACTCACTGCGACAACCAAGAGCTTTGGAAAAGCAGCTTTTCTGCTGGAAGAGCTCAGGAAAAATTCACATCCGAAACGTCTTTTTCCTCAGGTGGAGGCGGACTTTGATCAGAGGGCAGAAGCGGTGGGCCATTTTTTTGCCGAGATCATTGCCCGCAGTTTTTCTGAACTGCTAGATGAGGCCCGAAGGCTGAAACTGACGGTTCCCCAAGATAGGCCGTTTCCCAGTTACGGAGTCAAATTACGCAATGAAATCATCCTGCCGCATACCATAGAAGAAACGGCCTCTTCGGGCAGGGCCCATACGGTAAAAAAAATTCTCCATCGCTTTGTTGATTTTGCGGAGGAGGCCCGCTTTTTGGAAAAAGTGATACAGCCCGAAGGGGAAACTCTGGCTTCTAAGATTCCCGGGAACATCAACGAGGGAACCCTCAGGCGCCTGGGGACCCGCTTGCATAATTTTCAATCCTGGTATGACAGCTATATAGAACATAGCCGAATAGAGGGTGAAATTCGAGAGCTGAAAGGGCTGCATGAAATCTTCCCTGCCCAACTGAATCTCTTTAAGATAGCAACGATTTTGGCTCATTATTTTGAAAGACATTTGCTTATTCCATCGTCACCTGTTGTTGACAAACTCCATGAAATTGTACCGTCTTCGCGACTCGTGGAAGAGGCCTTCTCCTTCAGTCTTTATTACCTCATACAGCTCTTTCATGCCGGAAGACAGCTTGCCGAGTCCATTTTGAATCGCCTTGTAGATATGGTAACCTACGAACTCCCCATACCCAAAACCTTAGGATTCCATGCTCGCCCATCCACTCGCGTGGCCAAGGTAGTCCAGCACTACGGCGCCGATGTAAAGATGCTTGTGGACGACCAGGTGTTTGATGCCAGTAGTGTGCTACAGATACTTAGCGCTGGCGGATACATCCTGACCAAGCGGCTGGGTCAAGTGCGTTTTCGAGGGGACAAGCTCGCCCTTGATGACCTTAAAATCCTGGCTGACCATAACTATGGAGAAACCCGCACGGGGAAGGATATTCCCCTTCCGGATGCCCTTTCCTATTTGAAATAGGCAGGATTAAAAGATGATTCCCTGTGACATATGCGATTACAGCAGATGACATCGTTGTGATGTCACTCCTCCTTTCGCATTTTAGTCCGAAGATGGGCGTGGCCCAGGTCCGGACGGACACGTCGTTGACGGGGCTATGAGCTGGGTTGTAAAACCAGAAAGCATCAGATTACCCTTTATATGGACATGTACCACCTCGTTCCCAGCGCCTTGGTGCCGAAAAGACTGAGGAAAGGTAACGAATAATCTGTCTGTTTTCCAAAATGGGGCCAATTGTTAAGAGTTGATAGCGCCTTACTTTACATACAACCTTGGTTGTGTAATAGTTTTTCTCAGACAATCCAAGGTCATTCATGACGGGGTTTGGCTTCTTCAGATAAGGCGGATTTAGGGGTATCTTTAGGAATATTAGACCTTTATGTGGGCCTCTACTCTCGGAAACCATATCTTTGCGGTCATTTGGGACATCCTAAACGAGAGTGTACCTGTTCATTTCCGAAGGTCCAACGGTATCGACCCAAGATATCGGGTCTCCCCATGTTGCAGAGGCCATTCAATATCGGAGTCTGGATCGGAAGGTCTTGAGGTGAGAACGGATGGTTTTTCCAGCTGTTAAAGTCCTAAAGCAAAAGGAAGGTGGTTTAAGGTAAAATGAGAGTCTTGGTGGTCGAGGATGACGAGAAAATTGCTTCTTTTGTTTCAAAGGGGCTTCGTGAGGCGGGGTTTGCCGTAGATACGGCCGGGGACGGTGTGGATGGCCTCCATCTCGCGGTGACGGAGCCCTATGACGCGGCTGTAGTTGACATCATGTTGCCGGGTCTTGATGGTCTTTCATTGATCGAACGGGTCCGTGAAAAAAATATAAAGACACCAGTCCTTATTCTCAGCGCAAGACGGACCGTGGATGATCGGGTCAAGGGGCTTCAGACGGGGGGGGACGATTACATGACCAAACCCTTTTCCTTCTCAGAGCTTCTTGCCCGGATACAGGCCCTGATCCGGAGGGCCACTCAGACGTCAGACCCTTCCGTGCTCAGGGCAGGTGATCTTACCATTGATCTCCTGTCACGAGAGGCAAACCGTGGGGGCCAGCCCATCACCCTGCCGTCCCGGGAGTTTGCACTTCTTGAATACCTGATGCGAAACAAGGGTCGGATCATCTCCAAGACGTCCATTTTGGAGCATGTATACGATTACAGTTTTGACCCTCAGACCAACGTGGTTGACGTACTCGTTTGCCGGGTGCGTAACAAGGTCGACAGGGATTTTGAGCCCAAAATGATCCATACGGTCCGCGGAACGGGTTATGTCCTCAAGGAGAAGTAGGAAGATCGGGCTGAGCTTCAGCTTGAAGATGAGCTTTCTCTATGCCCTTTTTTTTGTGATCAGTTCACTGGGGCTTTTTGTTGTTGCCTACTATCTCATAGAGGGGCTGGTCGAACAGCGGGAACAGGAAATTGTAAGGGATCGTATCAATGAATACGTTGCCTGGTATGAAGAAGGCGGGCTGCGGGCCCTCAAGGCCCGTTTTGACGAGCAATCCAATACCGCCCGCGATGTTTTTTTTGTTCGCGTGGTGGGACCCTTTAACAATGTCCTTTTTGTCAGCATTCCCGAACGGTTTCAAGGTGTTGATCTGAATCAGCTAAAGTCGATTTCCTCCACTGAGAAAGACTTCTGGCTTTCCATCAAAGACCGCACAAGAAAAGGGTCATGGACCATTGGGTTGGCACCCCTCCCCGGCGGGTTTACGCTTCAGGTGGGAAAAAGCTCGGTTCAAAGCCAGGAATTGCTTTCCTACTTCAGGACGGTTTTTATAATTTTTGTGGTGCCGATTCTTTTGCTCGGGATAATCGGGGGAGGGATTTTGACATTCCGCGCGATCCGCCCTATCCGCAGTCTGATTCAAACCGTGCGGGACATCCTGGAGACGGGAAAGATGAGCAAACGCGTGCCTGTCCGGGGCGGGCGCGGGGAGATGGATGAGTTGGTGGGCCTTTTTAACCAGATGCTTGACAGGAATGATTCTTTGATCCGGGCAATGCGCAACTCTCTGGATAATGTTGCCCACGATCTTCGAACACCCATGACCCGTCTGCGGGGCATGGCAGAACTTGCCCTCCAGGGTTCCAACAACCCCGACGCGTGCTACGAGGCGCTCGGTGATTGTATGGAAGAGTCTGAGCGGGTCCTGACAATGCTCAATACGCTGATGGATGTGGCCGAGGCCGAGACCGGGGTGATGCGGTTGGATATGGCCCGGGTTTCTGTCCGGGAGGTTATGTGGGCTGTCGCGGATTTATATGAGATATTGGCCGATGAGAAAAATATTTCCATGGATGTAGATCTCCCCCATGAATTGTTTATCAATGCGGATCGCACCCGTTTTCAGCAGGTCATCGCAAACCTTGTTGACAATGCAGTCAAATATAGCGGTGACCGGGGGCGGGTTTTGCTCTCGGCATGCGAAAAAGAGGGAGACGTCCTGATCTCAGTCTCTGATGAAGGGATGGGGATCCCTTCCGAAGAGATCGGCAGAATCTGGGATCGGTTGTACCGGGGGGACCGCAGCAGATCGAGACGAGGCCTGGGGTTGGGGCTCAGTTTTGTAAAGGCCATTGTCCAGGCCCACGATGGGGAAGTGGTTGTTGAAAGCCAGTCAAACAAGGGGTCCACTTTTACTATTCGGTTGCCTGTGGCCGGGTAGGTCGGGAAGAGGTACCCCGACGCTGGCCGCCGAGGCGGCCGGTTTGATCGAAAAGGAAACTTTGTGAAGCAAGGTTTTGCTCCATGAGGTTTCGAAAAAGGGTGGGGTGGAGGATGCACAGGACCCACGAGGAGAGGGAGAAAGCAAAGCTCGTTGGGTGTCAGGGCCCTGCGCGCCCTGTCTTTTGTTTGCAGTTTTATTTAGTAATCTTTATCACAAGAAATCCTCTATTCATCCGCCAGATATACAAGGAGAGAGAATCTCCTGTCTTGACCTTGTGAATTTCTTTTTCAAAACTGTCCACCGAATCTATGACCTTGTGATTTACCTCTTTAATCAAATCACCAGGCAGGATACCGGCCTTTTGACCCTTGCTGTCGGGTTCCACGTTCATCACCACCACACCTTCTTTTTCCGATGTGTTGAGCCGTTTCGCCATCTCAGGGGTCAAATCTACCACATGGATCCCAAACTCGTACTTCTTGTCCACCCCGCCCCTGGAAGATGCAAATTTTTTGTCATCTCGCTTGGCCAGTTTGACATCAATAACCTTTTCCTTTCCGTTTTGGAGGACCAACAGTTTGACTGTGGCGCCAACCGGCGACTCGGCAATCATCCGGCTCAGGTCACGGCTTTTTTTGACCTTACGTCCGTTGACTTCCAGAATGATATCTTTTGCTTTTATTCCGGCTCTCTCAGCAGGATTATCCGGAAAGGCCTTGGTTATAAGGACACCTCCCCCATCCTTTATTCCGTGGTATTCCTTTAGCTCATCGGTGAGATCCTGGATTCCTACACCCAGCCAGCCTCGGGTGACCTCCCCCTTGGTCTTTAGCTGCATAATGATCCCCTTTGCAAGATTGACCGGGATTGCAAACCCGATACCCTGGCCACCGGCAATGATGGCCGTGTTTATTCCGACCACCTTGCCCTTCATGTCGATAAGCGGTCCACCGCTGTTCCCGGGGTTGATAGAGGCGTCTGTCTGAAGAAAGTCATCATAGGGGCCCGACCCGATCACACGCCCCTTTGCGCTGATTATGCCTGCCGTGACAGTATGTTCCAACCCAAAGGGGTTGCCGATGGCCACCACCCATTCGCCCACCTTGATGGCATCAGAATCCCCCAATTCAATAATGGGAAGGTCGCTGTCGGGCGATATTTTTATAAGCGCCAGATCGGTGTTTGGGTCCCGCCCAACGACCTTTGCATCAAATTTCCGTTTGTCTTTTAAGATAACCTTGATCTTGTCGGCATCCTGAACAACGTGGTTGTTTGTTACAATATACCCATCCTTGTCAATAATAAATCCTGACCCGAGCCCCCGTTGTTTGAAGTCCTTTGGTGCGTTGTCACCAAAAAACTTTTCAAAAAAATCGTGGTAGGGATTGCCTTTCCCAAAGCCGTGGGGGCTATTGAACTGACGGCTGGCGTGCCCTTTTGCATTGATCGATTTTTCCGCCTGTATGTTGACCACGGCCGGGCTAAACATTTCAGCCAGTCCGGTAAAGCTGTCGGGCACACCCTGGATGGTTTCTGTCGTTGCCTGTGCATCGAGCGCCGGATAGGCGCCTGAAAAGGCCAAAAGACCCGCTACAAAAAACAAAAGAACCATCGCCGCTCTGCCGGCAAAAAAGATTTTAAAAAACTTGTTTGATTTCATATCTAATCTCCTTTCTAAAATGGTGTATATTCAAATTTCAGACCCAATGCGGACCTGTCGCCACAACCAAACCCAGTGTTTGTGTGTCACGCCTTTTCATATCTCATGCCCAGAACCGAAGCTCACCGAACCGGAATCTTGAAGACCTGTTCCAGATGAGGAAGCCAATCAACTTTTGATAATGGATTTTTTTATCGTTCATAGAAATTAGAATCTAAGGTTTTCACCAAGGGAATCAAGGTTACGTTGATAAATTGTCATCTCGAGTTTTTTGCGTGCGCCCAAAGGCTGTTTCTTGTCTTGTTGCGTGTCTCAGGTACATGTTTGTCCCAGTCCTGTACGGGGATAACCGGCTCTATTTCCTTTTTTGCTATCCATCCCGAATTGCCCGCCGAAGGCTTGACCAAGACAAAGTCCTTGTAAGTCTTGGCTATCCGGACAAGCTCCCCATCCTTTATTCGGGTGGTTTTTGATGCCGACGCAAAGGGTGAAACACGAAGGGAGGCATCGTCACCTGTTATCACTCCCTGGTTCATATCCATGTATCTGCTTGTTGTTGCTGTCCCGCTAACCAAAAAAAGCAAGACAAATGCACCCCCGATGACCCTGAACAGGGGACGCGACGGTTTTTTTTGTCCCACGCACCCAAAAAGGAAAAGAATGGAAAAGCCAGCCAAAGACATACTTCCCAGCCAAGTCCATTGGTCAAGAGTCAAGGTGTTACGGGCCTTTTTCCAGTGCGGGGGCGGTTCATTTTTCAAACCAAATTCTTTTTTTGCCCTATATAGATTGGCCTCAATGTCAGGGTTGCCAGGGTCAAGAAAGAGGGCCCGTTCATAATTGAGGATCGCCTGTCCCACATCCTTTTTTTGATAATATGCGTTGGCCATGTTGTAGAGAAGTGAGGCTGAAAACCCGGCCGACCTCATGACATCCGTATATAGAGCAATGGCGTCATCAAATTTTCCCTCGGTATAGGCCTGGTTTCCCTGTGAAAAAATCGCCTCCGCATCCGCACCGGCTGCCGTCGGGGGGAAGCTGCACATAAGAAAAGCAAGGGTCCCCGCAAAAAGGAGATGTGTAACGATCATGCGTCTTGCGGCTATAGCGGTTGTGATCATCTTTTTCCCTCCAGATTTCTTAGTTCTTGAATGACCAATTCCCTGCATTTTCTCAATTCATCTTGCGTAAAGGACTGACCCGAGTAGGCGACGGCGTCGGCTGTTTCAAAGACCTGTCTGATGCCGGCCGCGTTTTCAGGCAACCGTTCTTTTACTTCGGCGAGGGTAATGCAATCAGGCGGCAGGGCCCAAACCTCTCCCAGGCGTTCCTGTGCGGCGCACCGACATGCCTGGAAAAATCCCACCACGTCGTATGCGGCGATGTTTCGGTCCATTTGCCTGACCGCTCTGGTTATCATCTGCTTTGCGTGTTTTTTTCTCGCCAATTTAGGATCGTGGGTCATCCTTCGACGCCGGCGGCCTAAAAAAAGTCCCGTAAAGAGGGCGCCCAGAGGTATTCCCTGTGCACCCACAAACCACGGGTTTTCGACCATGGGACGTAGTGTGCTCACTACTGGGCCCAAGGTGACTTGGATCGGCGCCAACCCGCCTTTTTTAGAGCCCTCCATCAAAACGTCCGTGGCACTTGTTGCGGATTTCTTAACGGATGAGGCGCCAGGTTGAAAATCACTTGATTGAGAAGCGGTTTCTTGATTCCCCGATGAGGCACGGGCGATTTTCACCGGTATATGTTTTGTGTGTAAATTGACATATTTTTGGGTTTTGGTATCAAAATAGGAAAAGACCACTGGTGGAATCTCGCGGATTGAACCATCAAGGGGAATTATGGCCTGTTCAAATATCTTCTCCCCCCTGGCGCCTGAACTGTCTGAAGGCTTGAATACAGCACCCGGGGTATACGTCTTCCACCCCTTTTGAGAACTAAGCACAGGGGATGACACCCGGTCAAAATTCCCCGAACCCCTCACCCTCATCTTTAATGTGATGGGGTCTCCTGCCATGGCATCTCTTGGGCTGGCGGTTGCCGACAGCTTGAACCGGCCCACGGCGCCGCTAAAATTATCGGGCCTGCCCTGCTGGGGTAAAGACAAGACCTGCATCCCCCGGGGAAGGCTTGCTACCCTGATCGTTTTTCTTTCTCCCTGGCTGAAGAAGTTGTCAAAAAAATCATCATGGAAAAAATCTCTTCCAAATGGAGAACGCATGCGACGTGAGGTACGGGGGACGATAACGGTGACGTCCAATTGAACCTCAAGGGGATACTCTCCTTCCTTGACACCCGACATGGCCGTATGCCAGGTCCATACATTATTTGCGTGTCCGTCGATGTCCTCCCTGGCTTGTTGGGGCTCCTTGCTCAATGATTGCCAGACAAAGGCATCGCCGTTAATAAGCGGCAATGAACTCAATGTGGCCTGAAGCCTGTCTCGAAAATAGGCCCTGATCTCAACGGGCACCATTTCACCCACATATGAACGACCTTTTGCCGGTATGACCCTGAGAAACACCACCTGATTTGCCTCATCTCTGCTCAACGGAGCGGATGTTCCGGATACCCCTGAACGTGGCGAAGGCAGGGCTCTTGAGTAGGCACCCGTCTTCCCCCCCGACTTTAACACCCGAAAGGAAAGCGGTTGTGTCCTTTTGATGCGGCCGTTTATCGTTGCCTCAACCGGAGGGATGGTGAAATCCCCTGAATGCTCGGCCTGAACTTGGTAGAGATAGGAAACAGTCGAGGATATTCTCCCATTGACGGAACGGTACTCGCTGCTCTGCCCGGCCGGGATAAAATGGAGTCCGTTAACCCGAGGGAGGCTTGGCTGAGCCATTTCTATCCCTGAGAGAGTCACGGACAGCATGGCTGTCCCCCCGAGGGGGATCTGCCGCGGTTCCAATGCCGCAGATATACTGCCTGAGCTGCTTTTCCCCAGAGCATCTCCCGCAAAAATGGCCAGGACCCCGGCTGTGCAAAGGAGCGCCACGCCGGATATCATAATTCCCTTAATTATCCGGGTGGCTGTTCGGGCTTTGATACTTTTGTGAGCCATCACCAGTCTCTCCTTTTCTTTTCGTCCTGTTTTTTCCCCTGGTTTCTGTTTTTTGCAAAAATGGGCATTGCCTTTTCATCACCCTTGAGGGAATCCATCAGATTTTTGGCCTCTTCTTCGCTCATCTGCCCGGGTTTACGTCGACGGGGCTCAGGAGCCAAAGGAGAATTTTGATCCTGTTTCTTGCCGGCAAGCTTTTCGGGGGTCTTTTTTTCCTTATGATTTTTTGAAGGTTTTGGTTTGTCGGCCTTGTTCTGATTTTTCTTGCCCGATTTGTCCTTCTTGGAGGGATCCTTGCCAGTTGAGCCTGAGGATTTGTCCTGATTCTTGGCCTGTTTTTTGTCCTTGTCTTTGTTTTTGTCTTTGTTTTTATTCTTCTTATTTTTTTTCTTGCTCTGTTTGTTCTTTTTGTCGTTCTTTTTGTTGTGCTTTTTCTGTTTCTTTTTGAGCTCTTCCAGCTTTTTTTTCACAAATTCCTGATTAAAACGGGCGTCTTCGTCCTTTGGGGTGAGGTTGAGAGCCCCGCCATATGCCTCAATTGCGGCCTGCCACTTTTTTATGGTGTTCTGGGGTTTTGATTTTTCGGTGCCCTGTCCCATGCGGTAAAGGGTGTTTCCCAGATTGTAGTAGGCCAGGTTCTGGAGCGGCAGTTCGGTGGTCTTGAGTGTTTTTTTCAAGGCCGTGGCGGCCGTCTTGTAGTCCTTAGTTTTGTAGGCAGCCGCGCCAAGGTTGAACTGTAATTGATTGTTTTCAGGGTTTTTTTCAGCAGCCGCCTTATACTCTTTGATGGCGAGAGCATAGTCGCCTTTTTTGTACGCCTTTTCTGCCCCCTGAGGAGAGGCGGTTGCTTTTTGGGGGGTGAGCAAAACGGCCAGTACAAAAACCGCGGCAACTGATGCCATGGTCTTTTTCCCTGCAGTCATTTGACGGCGGTTGGCTGTTGTTACAACAGACGCCTTTTCTTGAGATGGTTTTCTGTCACCGATGAGGAATTCAGCAACCAGCAGGAAAAGGGCAAAGAGGAGCGGCCACTCAAATCGATCGATGGGCACCTTTCGCATCCTTTCGGTAAGTTCCTGTTTGGGTACCAGACTGAGTTTTTGCTGATAGATGGCCTCGAGCCCCTCGGCCTGGCGCCCCAGCGGTTTATAAAGCCCTCCCGTCACCTGGGCAATCTGCCCCAGCATCTTGTCATCCAAACGGGATTTGACCATTTGACCGGTTTCATCTTTCAAAAAGGCCACCCCCCCGTTTGGTTTGTTTAGCGGGATCAATTCCCCGGCAAGTGTGCCGACGCCAACCGTATAGATGGTCATGCCCTTGGCGGCGGCCGTTTTGGCGGCGGCAAGGGCCTCTCCCTCCAGGTCTTCCCCGTCGGTGATGAGGACCAGTATCTTGTGGTTGGCATTGTTTGAAAAGGCAAATTCCGCCTCGTGGATGGCGCTTGCGATATCAGTTCCCCCCCTGGGTATGATTCCCGTGTCAAGGGCAATGAGCGATTGCCTGAAGGCGTCATAGTCCAGGGTCAGAGGGCACATTAGAAAGGCGGTTCCCGCAAAAGGGATAAGCCCCACCCTGTCTCCTTCAAGTTTTGATACAAAGTCCATGATCCCCATCTTGCTCCGTTCCAGACGGTTTGGCTTTACATCATTTGCCAGCATGCTTCTTGACGTGTCCACTGCCATGAGAATATCAATGCCCTTACGTTTTACTTCCTCCCAGTGAAACCCCACCTGGGGTCGTGCGAGGGCCACGAAAATGGCGCCAACCGCCAGAATAATGAGGATGCGTTTTGTCATTCTCCGTCCAGGGGAGATGCTTTCCGTCAACTTCTCCAGCAAGTGCCCCGCGGCGAACCTGTGCAATGCCGCCTGGTTCCTTTTTTGGAATTGGGCGAATCCATAGGCCAGGATGATGCAAACCATCAGCCCGACAGCCAACCATATTGGGTATGCGAATTGCATTTTATTGTCCTTTCTCTTGCTTTATTCCTGGTTTGAAAGTTATGAGTCTGCACAAAGATCAACGCCCCTGCTTTACGGCAACCTGCGAAAACGGGTGTTGGCCAGGATCAGCTCTATTCCCAGAAAGAGGAGCGCCGGAATCAAGAGCCACGAAAATATCTGGTTGCGGTGCTCAAATTTTTTTATTTTCTGGGTGGTTTTTTCCAGCGTGTTGATCTCACTGTAGATTTTCCCCAGAGAACCGGTGTCTGTTGCCCGATAAAAACGCGCTCCGGTCATGTCAGCGACCTTTCTCAGAGTATCCTCGTCAATGTCGACCCTGGCCATGACCATTTTGCGATTTCCAAACCTGTCGGTTACCGGCACCGGGGCCTCACCGCGTGAACCGGCGCCTATGGTATAGACCTTGATCCCCAATGCCTCGGCAGCCTCTGCGGCCGTAATGGGCGAGACCTTACCCGCGTTGTTCATGCCATCTGTCAACAGGATGACAATCTTGGATTTGGCTTTTTGACTCCTCAACCGGTTGACGCCCGAGGCAATGGCCGAACCAATGGCCGTGCCGTCTTCCAACATCCCCGTGTCAATGGTTTCCAACCGCTGTTGAAGCCAGTCGTGATCGAGAGTCAGAGGGCTTGTCAGGTATGGCTGTGCGGCAAACGCGATGAGACCGATACGGTCATTGGGTCGTTCCTCGATAAATCTTGCTACCACTTCTTTGACCACATCGATACGGTTTGCGGGTTTATCTTTTATGGTAAAGTCGAGGGCCTCCATGGAGCCCGAGACATCCACTGCAAGGAGGATGTCGATTCCGCTTGCCTCCACATCGGTGGTTCCGTGGACAATTTGAGGTTGTGCCAGGGCAAGGACCAGAAAACCCAAGGCAAGAGACCGCAAAGTCCCCAGCCATTTCCCGGCCTTTGATTTTCGTGCCCCGGCCAGCATCTTTGCGGTCTGGGCTGTGGAATAACGCACCGCACATGCCGGGCCCCTCTTTCCGCGTACAAACGCCAGAAGCGGCACCAGTGTGAGCAGCCACAATAGTTCGGGGTGATTGAAATGAATCATGATCCACCTCCTGCGGCTATCGCCCTGTCGTCGTTTAAGGAGGCAGGAAATGGTGTTTTTCTTGGGAAAAAGCTGTGACCCTTTGCCCACAGTCTTTGGAAAAGCGAACCGCCTGCGGGTGTTTTCTTGAGCCCGGATACGGTGTCGTTTATCTCTGATTTCTGTCCGCTGGTCTCATCTGCGGGGGAAGGTATAGTATTTTCCACAAATTGCCACGCGCTCTGGTGCATTGCCTTCATCTGATCAACCGAGAGATTGTATCGTGCAAATTTTGCAAGATCGCAGTGCCTCAAAAAATCCTCCAACACGTCGCTGTGAGCGCTCAGGATTGCAGGTCTGTCAAAGACAAGACGTTCCATAAACTCCTCGGTGGTGTAGTGGGTTGCGGTCAGTTGAAACCGTTTTTCGATATATGTTCGGATCGCACCGGAAACGGCCACGGAGAACAATTCTGCCTTTTTGGGTTGTATCAGGGCCTTGGCCCGCTCCAGCTGTTCAAATGCGATCTGGTGGGCGCTTTTTGCCCTGAACGGTTTGGCCTTTCGGATCCATCGCCACATGGCTAAGAGAATCAGCAATAGGAGAGCCCCCCCTCCCGCATAAAGCGTCCACAGCCAAGGATAGGGAATGCTGATAGGGCCTCTGATATCCCGGATATCCTGTGCCGTCGCCGGTGACGCTGTGGTTTTGGGTTTGGCGGGGGCCGAGGGCTGAACACGCTGAATAGTCTGGAGGTTCAAAGGGGGGCTCACAGGGAGCGGGTTTTTCTGGTTTTGAAAAACCGGTGACGATGGGTTCCCCCTGTCCTCTGCTGCCAAGACCACCTCACCCCAAAAAAACAGGGAGAGTCCCGCTGCCGCAACAATGGCAAACTTTACCAGACGTTTCATCAGTGTCTCCTCCTTTCCCGCGAACTAAAAAAATTGAGCAACACGGGCAGGTACGGTTTGTCCGTTGAAAGCTCAAGAAAATCCACACCCGATGACTGGATTGTCCTTCTCAATTCTTCACGGCGCTCGCCGGCCAATTGGGAAAACCCCTCTCTTATGTCTGCGCGTGTGGTGTCGAGTTCGACCTGTTCGCCCGTCTCGGAGTCCTCAATGGTGAGAAGTCCGATATCCGGCAATTCCCTTTCCCTGAGGTCATTGACGGAAACGGCAATCACGTCGTGCCGTTTGTTGGTTATCTGGAGTTTTGGCCTAAAGTCTTCAAGGGCATTGCTAAATTCTCCGGGGAAGCAAAAATCGGAAATAAGAAAGGTCACGGCCCTGCGTTTGATCACCTGGTTTGTGAAATCCAGGGCTGCCACTAGATCGGTGTTTTTGCCTTTGGGCTGAAAAAAAAGGATTTCGCGAATCACCCGAAGGATATGAGGTCGCCCTTTTGCAGGGGGTATGTAGAGTTCCGCATCATCCGTGAACAGGATCAATCCCACCTTGTCATTATTCTTGACCGCCGAAAACGCTAGAACACTCCCCAGTTCCGCCATCATCTCCCGTTTGCTCTGCTCGGAAGAGCCAAATTCGCCCGAGGCGCTGACGTCAATGAGGAGCATGATGGTCAACTCCCGTTCTTCGGTAAACTTTTTTACAAAGGTGTGGCCTGTACGCGCGGTCACATTCCAGTCAATAGTCCTCACGTCATCCCCGGGTACATATTCCCGCACCTCGTCAAAGTCCATGCCCCGGCCTTTGAAGACAGAATGATAGTGACCGGAGAGGGTATCGTCCACCAGACGGTTTGTCTTGATTTCAACCCGCCGTACTTTTTCAAGAATTTCGCTGCTGATGTGAGTGTCCATATGGTATTTTCTCCCTTTCACAGACATCTGTGAGAGTGTCACGCCCGGGTGTCAGGACGTGGATCTTTGTCTACGGCACGGGGATGGTTTCCAGAATCGTCCGGACAATATCCTCGCTTTTGAGTGACTCTGCCTCTGCCTCATAGGTGATTATGATGCGATGTCTGAGTACGTCCATGGCAATTGATTTGACGTCCTCCGGTGTGACGTAACCGCGTCCTCGCAGAAAGGCCATGGATTTGCTGGCCATTTTGAGATTGATGGTGGCTCGCGGAGATGCCCCATTAAGGATGTAAGGCTCCAGATCGAGGCCATATGATTTGGGATCGCGGGTGGCATACACCAGGGAGACAATGTAGTCTTTGATCTTTTCGTCCATATAAATGGTGTTTACGACATGACGCGCCCGGACAATGTCCTCCATTCTGACCACCGGGTTAACTGGTGGGGGTGTTTCAATGGTGTCCACTGCATCCAAAATGACGCGTTCTTCCGGAACCGAAGGGTATGTGATAACGACTTTGAGCATAAAACGGTCCACCTGGGCCTCCGGCAGGGGGTAGGTCCCTTCCTGTTCGATGGGGTTTTGGGTGGCCATGACCATAAAGGGATCGGGAAGGGGGTAGGTTTCCTCTCCGATGGTTACCTGTCGTTCCTGCATGGCCTCAAGAAGGGCGCTTTGGACCTTGGCCGGTGCCCGGTTGATTTCGTCTGCGAGGATAAGGTTTGTAAAGACCGGGCCGTGTTTTACAAAAAAAGATACGTCCTGGGGGTTGTAGATTTCTGTGCCGATGATGTCAGCGGGGAGCATGTCGGGTGTAAACTGAATTCTCCTGAAACCTGTTTGAATGGCAGCGGCTAGGGTCTTTAGGGCCAGTGTCTTTGCAAGACCGGGGACCCCCTCAAGGAGAATGTGGCCATTTGAAAGGAGCCCCACGATGAGTCTTTCAAAAAGCTTTCTCTGGCCGATGATCACCCGGCCCATTTCCTGCTCCAGGGGTCTCACCCAGGCAGATGCCTCATTCACCGAATCGTTTATTGTTTGAATACTGGTAAACTGGGGCCCGGAATGCAAAGGCGCCGCCATCACTTCTCCTTGATCTTGTACTGCTGTCTGGATCTTCATGGTATCTCCTTTGTTTGATGGTGATAACTGTTTTTCCTCTACTCTTTGGTCTGGAAGGTAACATGTCATCCTTACCAGAACCTTTCTGCAGCATTACAGTATTGTAATATTTGTAATTTTTCGGAAATTTAGGAGGTTATGGGTTCAAAGATTAAGGGTTTCAAGTGTCAGGAGGGTTTTGTTGAAAACTGAATATGGCTAATGTCCGAACGAAAACTAGGATTTTCCGTTCAGGCACTAACTACTCAATAAGTTAAGGGGAGATAACAGGGGGGGTGGTAATTTTCTAAGCGTTCTTATATGAAACGTCACGTAAAGTTTCCGGGTCGGCCATTATTTTCACCAGTTCCTTATACCCCCAGATTCCCCCGCAATCCTCGGGTGGACAGACTCTTTTTCCCTTTATGCAAACCGGGTCTGAGTTAGTGCTGTCAATCAGCGCTTAAAGTTTCTTTCAGGAAACAGAAAAAGGTGTGCGTTCCAGGTGTCAGGAGGGAAAAGGGTAAGCCGTGAGGGCAGAATTCAAGACCGGCGGCCGGAGCCGCCTTATGTTGAGGCGTAATTGGCCTAGAGCAATGAAGTACAATCTCTATTATTTCTATTATTTTGTTGGCTTGCCCGTTTCCCATTTTGGCGGGACACGGGCCTATGCGGTGGGCCTTCGTCGGGTCGCGGAGATAGAGATTACTGGACCCTTTCCTTTAAGGCCTTGCTCGGGGTGAATTTGACGGACTTGGAAGCCTTGATGTGCATCTTTTCCCCCGTGCTTGGGTTCCGGCCTTCCCGGGCTGCACGGGCAACTACTTTAAAACTCCCAAATCCCACAAAAGAGATTGGGTCCCCGTTCCCCAGAGTGGAAGAAATTCCCTCCAGGACGGTGCTGAGTGCCTCTCCTGCAGCCTTTTTGGTAATATCTGCCTTTTCCGAAACCAATGCCACTAGATCTTCTTTGTTCATCTCTTTCCTCCTTAATTGTTATTATATGGACTGAAAAAGGACAAAAAATACCGAATGCCTTCTTTGTCAGACACAGATGGATAAACACCCGTGAGCGGCCATTCCGCCCTCTCACCACGCCACGGGCAGAATGGTCTTTTCTCTTGAAGAAAAGTTGGTCTAAGCTACGATAACGTTTACTGCAGAAGGACCCTTTTGCCCTTCTTCAACATCAAAAGTAACCCGATCGCCTTCATTTAGAGTCTTAAAGCCGGTCCCACTGATTCCTGAATGGTGAACAAATACATCAGGACCGTCCTCTTGCTCGATAAAACCATACCCCTTTCTTTCATTAAACCATTTTACAGTTCCCTCTGCCACAGTACCAATCTCCTTTCAAAATGTTTCAATTACGCTCTCGAGACCTTTAAGTTCCACTTTGAAAAAATATTTTTTTAAAGTGGAACCGGCTAAATAACCGCCAAACCTAAATTTAATCCGGTATTCTAAGTGAAAGTTCTTAAAAATGTCAAGAAAAAAGATGAGATGGTAAATTTTCGCCTGTTTTCTTCTATCCAGATTGATTTAATGTTCCAGCCCGAGTATGTTATGTATCGACTTTGTTTGATCTCTCACAACTATCTGTGTTTTATGGGAAAAAATATGATTTACAGATCAATCATCCACCTGGATATGGATGCCTTTTATCCTGCAGTTGAGGTCCTTGATAATCCCGAGCTGATGGGTAAACCGGTGATCGTTGGCGGCGGCAAAGAAAGGGGGGTGGTGTCGTCTGCATCTTATGAGGCACGCAAGTTCGGTGTCCATTCAGCCCAGCCAATTGCAAAAGCTCTACGCCTTTGCCCTCAGGGGCTATTTCTGCCGGGCAGAATGAATAGATACCGGGACGTATCGAGACAAATATTTGAGATATTCCATTGTTTTACACCACTGGTTGAACCTCTTTCCATAGATGAGGCTTTCCTTGATGTTACAGGTTTAGAGCGTTTACTTGGAAAACCGCGTGAGATTGCCAAAAAGATCAAAGGAGTGGTTTTTGAAGAGACCGGGCTGACGGTTTCAGCAGGTCTGGCACCCAACAAATTTGTTGCCAAGATCGCATCTGATATGGACAAACCAGACGGTTTAACCGTTGTGCCTTCTGACAAGGTTAGGGAATTCCTGGATCCACTTCCCGTCAAAAAGATGTGGGGAGCGGGCAAAAAGACACAAGAGGCCCTGGCTCGTCTCCACATCCGGACATTCAGAGATCTTAATCAGACCCCGGTCAGGATCTTGGAACAAAAATTTGGCAAGCTCGGTATAAAGATGCATCAACTATCCATGGGCATGGATGAGAGAGAGGTGGTGACCGAACATGAAGCCAAATCTGTTGGTCATGAACGGACTTTTTTGAAGGACATTTTTGATTTGGAGGCTGCCAGGAAGGAACTCCTTGCCTTAGCAGACAAAACAGCCCGCCGGATGAGAAGAGAAAAAGTTACGGGGAAAACCGTCACCTTAAAAGTGAAATACAGTGATTTCAAGCAAATAACAAGAGCTGAAACTCTCTCTGATTCAACTGATGACAGCCTTGAAATTTACTCGACCGTGTGCCGTCTCCTCAAAAAAACACAGGTGGAGAAAAGATCGGTGCGGCTTTTGGGGATCTCCTTATCACACCTCACTTTTCTTGGTGCAGGGGAACAGCTTTCCCTCATTGGCCAGGATGAGTCGTCTCAAAAGAGAAAAAGCCTGAACATAGCCCTGGATTCCCTGTATGAAAAATACGGAGACAGCAGTGTCCGTCCGGGTACGCTTCTAAAAAAATAAGATGAGTTGCCAACCGGGATCGGGGCCGACCGTCAACGGGTTCCACGGAACCCGGGCGTCTCCCTGGGGGTGTCATGGGGGGTGTCAGCCCAACATATCAAGAAATGTGTCAATCCGGGTCATGACCTCGGTTTCAGAATAGACCCGTTCATCGGCGTGGTCTCCATCCAGTATAAGTACTGGGATGTTTAACGTTTTCCGTATTGCTTCTATAACATCCAGGGCACCCACCGACAGGACGCGGCAGCTTTTGTTTGAGTGGGCTATTACACCGTCGATACGATAGGATCTGATGTCCTCAAGAATCCTGTCCATGTGTGCATCCACACTTGTGTTGAGTTCACCCCCCAGGGCCTTTCGCGCCAGGCCCTCAATAGATCGATTACCATCCATCCTCGTGGTTCCCCACACGTATTTGCCGTAGTCGCTGATGGGAAAGACACACCCCCTGTCCTCAAAGTACCCAAGGAGCTTTAGGTTGTACCAGAAGGGGATGTTTAACCATAATAAGCGGTGTTTTTCTTCCCCTCTTGTTAGAACACCCTTTTCTTCCTCCGCAAGCCGCGCGGTTTCATGATAGATTTTTTTCATGAGTTCTACCCCTTCCCGGGTACCTGCCAGAACGATCAGGACAAACAGGGCGTTGGTAAGGTCAGACAAACCCAGGGGGGAGGGTACGTTTTTTTGGAGCTCCAGGAGCTTCTGCCAGTACTGGACCACCTGATCGCTCTGGTTTACGGTCTGCGCCAGCCTTTTATGGCTGATATCAGTCCCCAGGATCTTCTCCATCTCCACAATGGCTTCTTCGATCTCTCTCTGGGCGAAGTCCACATAATAGTCCGGTATTGCATCCGGCTCCATCACCCGGGGGGTATTCACAAAGATAAGCGGCTTTTGGTATATTTCGTGAAGGAGATCCCACCATTTGAAATAGTGTGTGCAGGCGCTGCTGGTCATAAGCAGCAGGTCCGGCTCCCCGATCCCCCCCATAGGAGGATTTTTGTCGGCACTGTAAAGATAACCCAGGTTGTTTTTACAATAGGAACATAGGTCCTGTGCATACCCACGGGTCTCCGCCTTTCCGCAGTATTCCTTTGACACGTGTCTGGCGGCGCATACGCAGGCGTAGTTTTCCGGAAATGCGGGCTGTATCCCGGCGGCATAGGCCACCTCAATAAGGGGATTTGACGACATAAGGGCATATGCCACAGGTTTATTTGTCTGGACATTTTTGTAGTGTCTGCCAATGGCTGCCGCAACATCTTTGTTAAAGGCCGGGCGTTCCCTTTTTTTTCTTTCTGCCATTTGCTTATACCCCCTCGGGTGTCAAGATCTCTATGAATGCCTCGACCCTTGTTCGTAACGGTTCCATGTTAATCAGGTAGTCGGTCTCGATAAGAAGCGTGGGTATTTTGAGCCTTTCTCTGACTCTTCTATCCAACTCGGGATAATCGAACTCCTCGGCCTCACAGTTTTTGTTTATGGCAAATATAATGCCGTCGACCTTGTATTCGGTTACCAGTTCAGAAATAAACTCATATCTGTCGCCAATGGATGTATTAAATGCACAGGGGATTGTGGCATAGGCCCTTGCCAGGGACTCGAGAGGTTCCCTATCCTCTTCAACAACGTGCCAAAATGACCGCGACCCGTTGATGACATCGTCGGCAACAATGAGCCCACCGCACGACTCGATCATTTCCCATAGCTGTGTATCAATCACACACCCCCCCGAGACCAGGAGCCTGACACCCGGTTTTGGCAATGGGGGTGTTTGAACAATCTCGGTCAAAAGCTGCTCCACGAGTTGTATGTGCTCTCTCTTGTCAAGGATAAATCCTGACATTACCATGTTCAATGCCGCCAACCCGGAAAGGGGTGGTGCCTTGGCCTTTCTCAGCTCATAGGCCTTTTTCAAAAGGGCCCTGTGGCTGTTGTAGAGCGTTATGGTTTCATTTAATGCGTCTCGTGAAATTTCTTTCCCCGTAAATGTCTCGAGATTCTTTTTGACCCTTCTTAACTCCTTGGCGAAAAACTGAATGGTATTGGCGCTTTTTTTCCACGGCACATTCAGGTAGTCGATAAACCGAAACGGATTGTGTCTTTTCCATGTCTGGTAGAGAAACGTGACCGCCTCGCAGGTCCGGGGGATGATGACGCCATCCAGAAAGGGGTACCTGCCCTTTAGTATCTGATCCCAACCCGCTCTAACATAAGAACAGAGGTAGGGTTGGAGATGGACGTCCGCCTCGGTTATTGTCTCATGAAAGTGGGGATATATCTGAAAGGGATGCAGCCCGGCCGCATATATGAGTTCTTCAGGAACCACCGGGAAGAAAAACCCTATCATATTGCGTGATGTGCGGGTCTTGATCTCTTTTAGGACGGCCGGTGCGTTTTGAACGTTGTGCGCCATCTTTTCCAAAGCGGTTGACATGTTTTCTTACCCCTTAGGTCTGGTTTGATAATGGGGGTTTATAACACACCGCATCGAAAGGATTCAAGTGAGATCGGCAGGTGCAAAAATGGTGTTGATATTAAAACAATTGTTTGATACAATCGTTTTAATATCATGCATGGGGATGGATGCGATGGCAAAATCAGCAAAAAATCAAATTTCAAAGGAACGGATACTGGATGAGGCCGAAATCCTGTTTGCGGACAGGGGTTTTCACGCAGTAACCGTTCGGGAAATCACCAATGCGGCCAACTGCAATCTGGCTGCAGTGAATTACCACTTTGGTAACAAACAGAAGCTGTATCTTGAGATCTTTAAGGCCAGATGGGTCCCACGTGCCTTAAAAATTCTGGCAGCTTTTAAAAGCGCCACGTCAGCCCGGGATGCCAAGACACCCAATGACATCATCCGCGCCCTGGCCAATGCATTTCTGAAGGGACCTTTTAAGGATGAGGAGCGAGTACGACACGCTCAGCTCATGATACGGGAAATGATCAGACCGAGTCCTGCGCTCGACATGCTCGTAGAGGAGGTGATGGTCCCCTTTTTCGGAGAGTTGGCTGGGCTGCTTGGTCCCTTTATGAGGGAGGGGATCCAAAAAGAACGTCTTATGCTCAACATTATCACGGTTTTTTCAATGGTGACATATTTTAATTTTGCCAGGGCGCCGGTCATGCGTGTCACAGGGGAAGAATATGACGATACGTTTAAGGACAGGCTGGTGGATCATATTGTTCAGTTTTCACTTACAGGACTGCCACTGGATAGCGAGGAGGGTGTGGGATGAACCGCCTCTTTATCCTTCTCGGTCTGGTCATGTTTGTCTCTTTCTTGGAAGGCGGATGCCTCAAGCTCGGTCCTGATTTTAAGAAGCCGGATGTGGGAATTAAGGAACCCGAAGCCTTCCAGCACGCCCCCGGGAAGATCAAAAAACCCGATTACGAGGACTATTGGTGGGAGGACTTTGGTGATCCGGAGTTGGACCGGGTGGTCGAGGGCGTTCTAGAACACAACCTGGACATTCGGGCGGCATCTGCCAGGATCCTTGAGCTAAAGTACCAGGTTATTCAAACAAGAGCGGATCGCTTTCCTTCTCTCGGCTTTCAGGCAGATGGCAAGCGACAAAAAGGGCCGTCAGCCACGGTCGGGCCTGGAACCACATTCGGTGGGACGGTTGACAGCTACAATTTTTCGCTGCCCGCACTTTTTGAGGTGGCTCTGTGGGGTAAGCTGGCACGGGCGGAAGAGGCTTCACGGGCGGAACTTTTACGGGAGGAGGAAACCCGATGGACGGTGGCCCAAAGCCTGGTGGCAGAGGCCATAACCCTTTACCTTCGGATGGAATCCCTTGAAAGAAGGATTCAGATCACCGAGGAAAGCCTTGTAAACTACAGGGACAGTGTCAAGTTTGTGGACCGGCGGTACAAACGGGGGCTCAGTTCGGTTCTGGATTTGAGACAGGCCCGCCGCACGCTGGCACAGGCTATGGGCAATCTGCCTTTGCTGCGTCAGGAACTGGGTTCCACCCAGCAGGCCCTGGCAGTACTCCTGGGGCAGTACCCCAAAACCCATCCGCCGAGATCACAACCCGAAGACTATTACAGACAGCTTGCACCGGTCCCACCGGGTCTGCCAAGTGAATTGTTGCTTCGAAGACCGGATATCCGGGCTGCGGAGGCCCGGTTAAAGGCATTGAACGCCCAGGTGGGGGTCCGGAAGGCCAGTCGTTTCCCGAGTATCAGCCTCACGGGCAATTACGGTTATTCCAGCAGTGAACTGGGCGGCCTATTTGCCCCGGATATTGTCTGGAGTCTGGCCGCCGGTATAGTCCAGCCCCTGTTTGATGCGGGCAAACTGAAGGCCGGGCAACGGGCAGCGGAAGCCAGATATAAACAGGGGGTGGCGGAATACACAAAGACGATCCTGGCGGCTCTGTCGGAAGTGGAAAGGGCGCTCCTGACCCGAAAGGAGCAACTGGAACGACGGCAGGAGGTCATGAGGTTTCTCGTGGAATCCCGGGCCACGCAACGGGTGGCAGAGGCCCGGTACGACCGGGGCCTGGTGGATTATTTGACCGTGCTCAACTCCCAGCAGACAAGATTCAAGGCCGAAGATGATCTGGTGCTTGTGGATTTTGCCATCCTCAGCAACCGCGTCGCCCTTCACCGGTCCCTGGGAGGAGGCTGGGCAAAACTGTCCCCCGTAACCGGAAAGGAGACCAAGGGAGCAGCGTCTTACACGATCTGGTGATTTCTTAGCGCTGACCGGTTTTTCCAAAACGGTTGAGCTGTCTCCTTTGAGGATTAAACTATTTTGAGGTTGAGCGAGAAGACATGAACAGGACAAGAAAAAGAATTATTGAGGTTGTTCTGACGCTGGGTTTGATAGCACTGGGCGCTCTGGGCATGATCAAACTGACCGAAAGCAAGCCCCAGCTTGAAAAACGAAAAATCGCAGCACCGTTACCCAGAGTGAGGACCATGGAGGTCAGAACCGCTTCACTGCCCGTTGTCATCAAGGGGGAGGGCACTGTAAAACCGGTAAAGGAAATTGATCTGGTTCCCCAGGTAGACGGCAAGGTGATTTTTACCTCGCCTTCTTTGATCAACGGGGGAGATTTTGAAAAAGGGGCTCTCCTTCTGCGTATTGAACCAGAAGACTACGAACTGGCGGTGACCCTGGCAGAGTCTAAAGTAAAAAATGCAGAGAGTCTGCTCCGTCTGGCGGAAGAGGAGGCGGAGGCTGCCAAGGAAGAATGGTACAATCTTCATAATGATGGCGACGAAAAGGAAAGTACCCCTCCACCCCTGGTAGCAAAGGAGCCGCAGCTGGCTGCAGCAAAGGCCAGGTTGGCCGCGGACAGGGCGGATCTTAAAAAAGCACTTTTGAATCTTGATCGGACCAGGCTAAAAGCGCCCTTTGATGGCAGGGTGGAAAAAGAGGATGTGGATTTGGGCCAGTACGTCAGGCCCGGTGAGGAACTGGCCACACTTTATTCGACTAATTCCGCGGAGATTGTCGTGCCTTTGGAGGACGATAGCCTTGAATGGTTTCACGTCCCCGGATTTAC
>JAUVRS010000094.1 GCA_030597505.1 Desulfobacteraceae bacterium | reverse complement strand
TGTCTACGAATTCTTGGATAACAGCCTGGAGCCAGGTTGTTCTATCAGACAACGGTTTTTCGGACATAACTACCTCCAAAATATTGTTCTTGACTTTGACCAATATAAGGGGGAAGGGGATGGGTGTCAAAGGATTAGGGAATTAAATAAATTTTGTCTTTGTTCCTAACCCTGAACGTTGAACCTTGAACCTGTAAACGCGTTCAAATATTTTTTACAGGTGCATAAAAACTGATGTAGGGAGATTGTGTTGCTGGAACACACCTTTATTCATATTCAAGGGATAGGAAAAAAGACCGAACAAACCCTTTGGGACCGGGGTATTCGGACCTGGCAAGATTTTGTTGGTCACGACGGCAGCATCTTTTCACCTGCCAGGGACAGGATGGTCCGTGAGGAACTGGAGACCTCTATTCAGCAACGGGAGCATGTTTCCTATTTTGCAAACCGACTTTCATCACTGTATATGTGGCGGATCTTTGATGCCTTTAAGTCAAAAGCGGTTTACCTCGATATAGAGACCAGCGGGGGGTATGAGGGGATAGACGAGATAACGGTGATTGGGCTTTATAACGGTGACACCGTTGAAACCTTTGTGAATGGGATTGATCTGGATGAATTCGAGCCGGCAATTGCCAAATATGACCTGGTTATTACCTTTAGCGGGTCCAATTTTGATCTGCCTTTTATCCGCCGCTGGTTCCCGGGCATCTCCCTTCCTCCAGCCCACATAGACCTCCGGTTTTTGCTAAAAAGACTGGGCTACAAAGGCGGCCTCAAAAAAATTGAAAAGGAGGTCGGCCTTCTCCGGGACTCCCATATTAAAGACTTGGACGGGTACGGAGCCGTCCTATTGTGGAAGGCCTATCAATGGGGAGACGATACGGCGCTTGAGACGTTGATCCAATATAACACGGCGGATATTGTTAATCTGGAGCATTTGATGCTGATGGGGTTCAATAGGATGAAGGACCGGGAATTGTCGGGTTCCCGGGATAGCGGCGTGCTGTGAGAGGGGTTGCCTCCAGATTTTGCATCCTGAGCGGGATGCTGGTGGTTCTGCCTTTGCTAGGGGTTTATCTGGCGGGTTTCCCTGTGGGACGATACCTGGAGTTTCCCCCTGTGACGCGATATCTGAGTCATGCATCTTTCTCATGGGGTGCGTTTTTGGGATACAGCATCCTTATCCTTGTCATGGTGATCCCATTTCTTCTAAAGGGATTGATAAGCAGAAAACAACAGAGGACCCGGAGGGCAGCCGGTCATCATTTTCCGTGGTGGGGATGGATCGGGGTTTTGGCAGGTCTTATAATGTGGGCCCTTGCGTGGACGCGCTTTTCCTGGTTTTCAACCTTTCAGTCACACACCTTTGCCCCCCTGTGGCTCTCCTATGTGGTTGTCATCAATGGTCTGACATATAAACGGGACGGCCGGTGTATGATGATCGACCGGCCTGGATTTTTTCTCCTTCTCTTCCCGGTCAGCGCGGGATTCTGGTGGTTCTTTGAATACCTCAACAGATTTGTCCAGAACTGGCACTATATCGTGGCTGATTACAGCCCCTGGGAATATTTTTGTTACTCGACGCTTTCCTTTTCCACCGTGCTCCCGGCGGTCCTCGGAACCCGTGAGTGGATGTTTGGGTTTCTATGGCTTGAAAAGGGCTTTGGGGAGTTTGCGGTGGTCAGACCATCTCGCCCGAGGGCCCTTGCGTGGACTGTTCTGGGGATTTCGGGGGCCGGTCTTGCCGGGATCGGTGTGTGGCCCGATTATCTCTTTCCCCTGCTCTGGGTCTCCCCCCTCCTTATTATTATCTCCCTTCAGACCCTTGCGGGGGAATCACATGTGCTTTCTGGTACGGCCCGGGGTGATTGGCGTCTTGTTATTTTTTCATCACTGGCCGCGCTTTTTTGCGGTCTGTTCTGGGAGACGTGGAATTATTATAGCCTGGCGAAATGGGAATACACCATCCCATTTGTGGATCGATACCAGCTTTTTGAGATGCCGATCCTGGGGTATGCCGGGTATCTGCCTTTTGGTCTTGAATGTGCTGCTATTGCAGAGATAATGGGGTCAACCGGTCAGGGGGTCTCATCTCCATAATCCCCGTATCGGGTCATCAGCTCTTTGAGCCGCCCCTTTTGCTCTTTTACGTCTTCGTGGGGGAATGTGCAGTGGGGTGTTTCGATAATGCCCATGTCGGCGAGTGTCTCTTTTATGACGGCCGCGGGCATTTGGCTATAGATTTCATTTAGGTCGCGGAGGTACTGGCCCAATTCCCAGACCTGATGGAGATGATCCGGATATTCTTTTTCCCCGCCAGTCAGTTGGAGGGAAGACCGGGTTATCTTCTGCCAGGCGCCCGGCGCCAGATTGGACCCCACGGAAACCAGTCCACTCATGCTGGGGTGCTCCAGAAACTGGGTCTCATGGCCATCATATATCCTGAAATGGGCCCTCCCCCGGGATGCCCTGTTGTAATTGTGTGCCCTGTCAAGAGTGCCCGAAAATATCACACCTGCGATTTTCTTGAGCACTACCAGTTCTTTTAATATGGCTGTCCGAATATTGTTTCGTTTGAGGGGGTTTCCCAGCCCCCGTATGAATTCCGGGTCGTTGTGGAGTATGAGGGGGTCATCGAGTATCCGGACAAGTGCCCGGTAATAGGCCTGAAGCCCCCGGTTGCTGTGATAATAAAGCGGTGTGTCCACCCAGAAGATTTGGCCCTCATACCCCTGTTTTTGAAGGCTTTTTTTATAGGAGAGAATGGTATCTTTTGTATTTTCTTCTGTATCCCGGGTAACCCAGATCAAGAGTGGAATCCGGCCGCGGATTACTGCGGCTGCCTTTTCAACAAGTTGGAATCGTTGGGCAGGGCTGAGCCCTTTTCCCTCACCGGCATGAGGGCTTGCCAGAAATATACCTTCAACACAGGGGGTAAGCCGGTTAAGAAGTCTTCCCAGCCCCCGGCCATCAATGGACCCGTCACTTTTGAGAGGCGTGATAAGGTCAGCGATGAGCCCGCGTGGTGCTATTGGATCCGCCATTTAGCCTGAATTCCTCTCTCCCCAGGAGATCGTGGAGATGAACAATGCCCGTGATCTGCATTTTTTCATCCACGATGACGAGGTGGGTGATTGCGTACAACTCCATGAGCCCCAGGGCCTCAGCCATGGTCTGGTTTTCGCCAATGGTCATGGGTGATGACGACATGATTTCTTCAACTCTTTTGGAAGGGAGGTCTTCGTGTTCAAGGAGCGCCCTTCTCAAGTCCCCGTCACTGATGATCCCCTCAAGGGTCTGCCCCTTGCTGACTACCAGGGTGGCCCCAAGTTCTTTTGCATTGATTTCCTTGATTGCTTCGGTGACCTTTGAACCCAGGGGAACCATGGGGATCCGGTCACCGGTAAGCATGACCTCTCTGGTCTTGATGGCGAGCCGCTCTCCGAGGCTTCCGCCGGGATGGAACCGTTTGAAATCGTCCCGGCCAAAACGCCGGCGGCTGATCAGGGCCACTGCTAGGGCATCCCCCATGGCAAGGGCGGCAGTGGTGCTGGCAGTTGGCACCAGCCCCATGGGGCAGGCCTCCCTGTCAACACCCACATCAATGACAATGTGAGATGCCTTGGCCATCGGGGAATCAAGGTCTCCGGTAAAGGCTATGAGTTTGACCCCCATGTCCCTCAGGATAGGCAGTATCGTGATGATCTCAAAGGTCTGCCCGGCATTGGATATGGATATAACGACATCATCCCGGGTCACTGTGCCAAGGTCACCATGGACTGCCTCAGCGGGATGGAGATAGAGGGAAGGGGTCCCGGTGCTGCTGAGGGTGGCGGCTATCTTTCTGGCAATAAGACCTGATTTTCCCATGCCTGTGAGTATCACCCTTCCCTTGGCGGCCAGGATGGTCTCGATACTCTTTTCAAATTCGGGGCCGACCTTGTCAACCAGGTTCAGGATTCCCTGAGCTTCTATTTTCAGTACCTCTTTTGCCTGTTCGATCACCATAGTTCACTCACAAAAAGGGTTTATTCTTTATTTAACATTTTCAACAGAACAGCTCAAGAGATTAGTTTTTATAAATTTATCTGGACTCTTTATGCGATTTTGAATATAAAAAAGGGGAAATTTGAGGCGGTGATTCGTATGTTATATGGCGCAATTAATTTTCCCGTAAGACCGATTCTCAAGGAACTTGAGACGATTTCAGGGTTGGGCTTTGACTACCTGGAATTGGCCATGGACCCCCCAAAGGCGCATTATACCATCGTACGCCAGCAGAAGGATGCTCTGTTAGGGGCCCTTGATCGATCAAATTTGGCACTTGTTTGTCACCTTCCCACCTTTGTATCCACGGCTGATCTCACGGAAAGCCTGAGAGCCGCCTCCCTAAATGAAGTGATAAAATCCCTTGAACTCGCGGCCGAGTTGGGATCGATCAAGGTTGTGCTTCATCCCGGCTTTATTTCAGGGATGGGTGCCTTTGTGATGGATGAGGCCAGACAGTACGCCCTTGAAAGCCTTCAATTTATAACGGAAACGGCGGGGCAGCTCGGGCTGACTCTTTGCATCGAGAACATGTTTCCCCGGTCCAACTCGCTTGTGAACCCGGAAGACTTTGTGGAGATTTTTGAGCGGTTCCCCGGGCTAAAGATGACCCTGGACACGGGGCATGCAAATATCGACGGAAAGGGCGGCAGGAAGCTTATCGAATTTATTGACAGGTTTCATGACCGTATTGACCATGTTCACGCAAACGATAATTTTGGCAAAGAGGACAACCACCTCCCCATAGGCGCCGGGACCGTTGATTTTCCAAGAGTCGTTCAATCTCTCAAAAAAGTTGCCTATGACGCCACCATTACCCTTGAGGTTTTTTCACGGGACAAGGACTATGTCAAGATAAGCAGAGACAAATTAGATGCCATGTTTGATGGGGGACGTCCGGGGCGGGTGTCGTGACAGAGAGGCAGAAGGGTATGGATGAGGAAGAATACAGCAAAAAATATGCAATGTTGAGGATTCTGAAAAGTGTCCAGGAGTATCTAAAGCCCGGGGATGATCCTGACACGGCAGTATATCCCATCACCGTACCCGATGATCTGCTTTATCAGGTGCTAAAGCTGGAAGGCGCTGACAGTGCAGATAAATTGATTCACAAGATCTTCAAAATGGGTCTTACTGCATGGAGCGAAAAAGTCTACAATGACGCCTTTGGTTCACAGGATAATTTGCAGCGGTTTATCGAGCTTGTAAAAAAACGCAACAAGGAATAAACCCGGACCTCAGACCAGACCCCCTGGTCCCCGGTCTCCCGGGAACCCCTGACGAAGAAAGAGCTGTTTCAAGGGATCGATCAGACCTTTGGTCTCGGAAGGACCCCAGCCCTCTCTGCAATCTCGGGAACCCTGTGTTCCCATTCAATGGCCATCAGGTGAATACCCGCCAGTCCTTCCATCTCTTTGAATTCCTCAATCTGCTCAAGGGAAAACTTGATACCTTCTTCGGCTACCTTTCCTTTGCCAGCTCCCCTCAGCCTTTTGACCAAAGATTCCGGGACATCCATTCCAGGGACCATTTTGGCCATATATTGAGCCATACCCACACTTTTCATGGGGGTTACCCCCGCCAGGATATAACACTTTTCATGAAGGCCCATGTCCACGGCCATCTTCATAAATTCCCTGAACTTGTCCATGTTGTAGATGCATTGGGTCTGGATAAAATCAGCCCCAGCATTGATCTTTTTTGCCAGCCGATGGACACGGAACTCAAAGGGATCTGCAAAGGGGTTTGAGGCTGCGCCTATAAACAGTTTGGGCGGCACATCTATCTCTTCACCGTTTAAAAACTGACCCTCATCGCGCATTTTTTTGACCATGGAAATCAGTTGCATGGAATCAAGGTCATAGACATTTTTCGCCTCTGGGTGATTCCCAAAACGCTGATGATCCCCGGACAGGCAAAGCATGTTTCTGATACCCATGGCATAGACCCCGAGGATATCACTCTGCATGGCAAGTCGATTTCTGTCACGGCAGACCATCTGGAAGTTGGGTTCAACGCCCTCCTGCAGCAGGATGGTTGATGCAGCCCAGCTGGACATTCTGACCACTGCGGTCTGGTTATCGGTCACATTTACGGCGTCAACCACCCCTTTCAGGGGGGCGGCTTTCTTTTTGAGATGTTCGACGTTTGAACCCTTGGGGGGACCGCATTCCCCGGTAAAGGCAAAATGGCCAGCTTTCAGAACCTTTTCCAGGTTACTTCCGGATTTTAGATCAGTCATTGTACAAGCTCCTCCCTGACGCTCTTTCGGGGCCCACCATCTCTGGCTGTGGTCCAAACCTTTGGGGGCCTGAGCATAAGAAGCTCATCAAGACGGCCCTCTTTCATTTTTTTTGTGACGATCATATCCCAGATGCAGTCCACGTCTTTTGAGATCTCGCATTTGCCATCAGCAGAACCGCCGCAGGGACCGTTCAGCAGGCTCTTGGCGCACCGAGCGATGGGGCACAGTCCCCCAAAGTGATGGATGCCGCAGGCGCCGCAACCGGCACATCTCTCCTCCCATATACCGTGCTGAACCGCACCGCCAAAAAACGTGGTGTCAACGGCCGGTAAAATTCGCTTTTCAGGATACCTCTCCGATAAAAACTGAGGGCCCACACCGCAGGCCATGGATATCACCGCATCATAACCATCCACAATATCCTTGACCTCGTCCACGTATTCGGGGTCGCACTGTCTTTCCAATGTCTTTTCACTCACCTCCAGAAGACGTCCTTCTTTTTTTCGCGCGATCTTCAGGGTTAAGGCAAGGATACCCACCTCTTTGCTTCCTCCTACGTTACACACGGTGACACACCCTTTACACCCGAGGATGAGGACTTTATCGCAGTCTTCGACCATTTCCAGGAGCTCTTTTAGGGGTTTTCGATCAGCAACTATCATTTTTCACCTCTTTATGCGGCCTTTTCCAGCTTGACCGGGCTGGGGCCCAATTTTTTAATTCTTTCCACCATCTCGGTTGCGATTTCGGCGAATCGCGGCCCTTGTCCTGAAGAGAGGTTAAACATCTCGACCCGTTCGGGTTCAAGACCTATCTCTTCGAGGATTTTTTTGACATATTGGACCTTTTTCTTCGCCTTTAGGTTGCCTGTCAGGAAATGACATTCCCCTTCAAGACAGCCTGCCACATACACGCCGTCTGCACCGTCCTCGATGGCCTTTAACAGGTGCAGAATATCTACTCTCCCGGAGCAGGGGAGTTGAATGATCTTTACATTGCTCGGATAAGAGAGCCTCATGGAACCTGCCAGGTCCGCTGCCGAATAGGCTCAGTACTGGCAGCAGAAAGCCAGGGTTCTTGGTTCAAAACTGTCTGACATATATTTCCTCCTCGCTAGCCCACTTCAAACAGGGCGTCCTCTTTGGCAATAATCTGTTCATCGGTAAAGTGCTGAAGGCTGATGGCCTTTCCCGGACATTCGGCCACGCAGGCACCGCATCCACGGCACTCGGCAGGTTCGATCACGGCATGACCTTCTTCGGATATGTCTGGGGCATTATAGGGACATGTCCTCACACAGGTGAGGCAAACGGCGCACTTCTTGGGGTCCACCGTTGCCACGACACCGCCGACCAGAATACCTTCCTTGGAAATGATGGTCATGCCTCTGGCCACGGCCGCCTTTGCCTGGGCTATGCTTTCATCTAACGGTTTTGGATAATGCGCGAGCCCGGCCATAAAAAGACCTTCTGAGGCAAACTCCACGGGTCTGAGCTTCATGTGTGCCTCAATCAGGAACCCCTCATCGTTTGTGGGGATCTTGAATAATTCGAATAATTTCTTGTTTTCGTTTGGAATAATTGCTGATGCCAGAATGAGCAGATCGGGTGATATGCGGACCGGCCTCCGGAGCACATGGTCCATGACTGTCAACGAGAGGCCCTGGCTATCATCCAGTTCAACTTGAGGGAGTTGTTCCAAGTTATAGCGCATAAAGATGACACCATTTTCCCTGGCCTTCCGGTAAAGGTCTTCACGGAAACCATAGGAGCGAAGATCCCGATAGAGGATAAAGATGTTCATCTCGGGATTCATTTCCTTGAGGGCCATAGCGCTTTCAAGACTGTGGCTGCAGCACGTCCTGCTGCAATAGGGCCTTTCGGGTATCCTGGAACCGACACACTGGATAAAGACCGCCGTCTTTGCCCCCTCAACACGATCGTCACCGGTGAGGATGGCCTTGTCCAGATCAAGGTGGGTCAGAACTCCCGGGTGCTTGCCATAAAGGTATTCCTCGGGTTCATGTTCCTTTCCACCGGTTGCAAAGATGGTGATACCGTGCTCGATTACGGAAATATCCTTTTCTTCGCCCGCGGCCAGAGTGGTGGCGAAGTTTCCGATAATACCCGAGGTGTCCTGGACTTCTGTTTTAGGAAAGGTCTGGATAAGAGGATGGGCCTGGACCCGGTGAATTAGTTCCTCCAGATAGGGGGCCACCGCCTCTCCCTTCCAAGTGGAGCGGAGCATGCGAGCCGTCCCTCCAAGTTCTCC
>JAUVRS010000051.1 GCA_030597505.1 Desulfobacteraceae bacterium | reverse complement strand
TTGGGTATTGGGTACTGGGTATTAGGTAATGGGTACTGGGTATTAGGTATTGGGTACTGGGTATTGGGTACTGGGTATTGGGTACTGGGTATTAGGTATTGGGTACTGGGTACTGGGTATTGGGTATTGGGTACTGGGGAAAAGCAGATGGTGTTAAGAGTAGAAGATCTGAATGTTTATCAAATGGCAGAGGACTTGAGTGATAGAATATGGAACATTTGTATCAAGTGGGATTATTTCGCAAAGGATACCATAGGGAAACAGTTGGTTCGCGCCGCGGACAGCATCAGCGCCAATCTGGCGGAAGGCCACGGGCGCTTTCATTTCAAAGACCGTCTCAACTTTTGTTATTATGCGAGGGGATCATTAGAAGAAACAAAAAGCTGGCTATCAAAAGCCATACGAAGAAATCTGATTTCCCTTGAAATAGATGAAATTAAACAGATCATCGAGATATTACCAAAAAAACTAAACGCGTACATAAGCTCAATAAGAAAGGCTCACAAGGAATACTGAGACCCAATACCCAGTACCTAATACCCAATACCACCGACCGCAAGGAGGAACAATGCCAAAGATTTTAGCGATTGATGACAAAGAGGACAACCTGATCACCATTTCAGCCATTTTGAGGTCCTTTATTCCCGACTGCCAGGTGATAACCGCGCAATCGGGTCGGGAAGGAATCAAAAAGGCAAAGACAGAGTCACCCGATACGATCCTGCTTGATATCAAGATGCCCCAAATGGACGGATATGAAGTCTGCGAGAGACTAAAAGAGAATGAAGACACAAAGCATATTCCCATACTTATGATTACGGCCATCAAGACGGACCCCAAAGATCTCGTCATGGGGCTTGAATCCGGGGCCGATGCCTATCTGGCCAAACCCATTGACGAATCGGTCCTGATTGCGCAGGTCAATACAGCCTTGCGGATCAAAAGGGCAGAAGACCAATTACGCAGACAAAAGGACTTGTTGGAAGAGATGGTCCTCGCACGAACTGCTGAATTGACAAAAACAAATAAGCGGTTGGAGAAAGAAATAAAAGAGCATCGACAGGCTGAAAAAGAAAAGAGACGGGTTGAAGCCCAACTCCTACAGGCTCAAAAAATGGAGGCCATCGGTACCCTTGCCGGGGGCATTGCCCATGACTTCAACAATATCCTCACGTCAATCATCGGATATTCGGAACTGGCCAAGATGCGGATTCTTCAAGGTGATGACGCCACATCTGACCTGGATCAAATACATCAATCGGGCAACCGTGCCAAGACACTTGTGCAGCAGATCGTGACCGTGGGCCAAAGACAGGAGCAAGAACAACGACCCATCCAGCTCGGGTACATTGTCAAGGAGGTCTTAAAGCTCCTCAGGGCGGCGTTGCCCTCCACCATTGAGATTCGGGAGGTTATTCCCAAGAACACGGGTATTATCCATGCAGACCCCACTCAGATGCATCAAGTCCTGATGAACCTCTGCACCAATGCAGGCCAAGCCATGGATGAAAAAGGTGGCACCCTTGACGTTGAGCTGCAGAACGTTTCCATAACGGAACCTGAGATGGATCTGAAACCCGGTCCCTATCTGAGACTGACAGTAAAGGATACGGGCGACGGGATGAAACCGGAAGTGACCAAGCGGATCTTTGAGCCCTATTTCACCACCAAGGAGAAGGGCGAGGGGACAGGCTTGGGGTTGTCGGTGGTCCAGAGCATTGTGGTAACCCATGGGGGTGCGATCACAGCCGAAAGCAACCCCGGGGGGGGCAGCACCTTCCATGTCTATATTCCCAGGACCGAACAGCCTGAAAAGATCGCTGAAACCAAGACGCAAAAACCACTCCCAACCGGGACCGAGCGTATCCTTTTTGTTGACGATGAACCGGTCCTGCTGGAGATGGCTAGACAGATGTTGGAGCGGTTGGGGTATCACGTTGTCACCACAAACGGCAGCTTTGAGGCCCTGGAGTTATTCCGGGAAGAAGCGGATCGATTCGATCTGGTGATTACGGATATGACCATGCCC
Organism: Desulfobacteraceae bacterium; assembly: GCA_030597505.1. Lineage (GTDB taxonomy): Bacteria > Desulfobacterota > DSM-4660 > Desulfatiglandales > Desulfatiglandaceae > JABMQV01. The sequence goes on along the minus strand of JAUVRS010000051.1, from coordinate 9,993 downwards.
AAGATGACGGGCATAGAGCTGGCCAGGGAATTGTTGAACACCCGACCCAACATTCCGATCATCCTCTGTTCGGGGTCCATTGACCAGGCCCTAAAAGGAAAGGCGCAGGCGGCCGGCATCCGGGAATTTATGGCAAAGCCCATTTCAGTAAGGGGTATCGCACAAACCGTCAGAAAGGTGTTCAATTAAGGAGGAAAATGGCCTTGATTATTGTAATAGACGATGATGAGCACATAAGATCCTTGCTCCGGAACTTCCTGGAGCGAGACGGATACGAGGTGATGGAGGCCGAAAATGGGAAGATCGGGCTCAATTTGCTTTGTGAAAATGGCGCTGATCTTGTCATCACCGACCTTATCATGCCCGAAAAGGAGGGTATCGAGACCATCCGGGAACTCCGACGGGACTTTTCGGATGTGAAGATCATCGCCATTTCAGGAGGAGGTGCCATCGGACCCGAAACCTACCTCCAGATGGCCAAGCGCATGGGCGCTCACCGAACTTTTGAAAAGCCTTTCAAACTGAAAGAGATGTCAGAGGCGATTCGGGAACTCTTGGACGGTTAGGGCTAAGGGCTTGCGCAAGTCTAATACAGCTGCTGTAAACAACCAACGGGGACATAGAAATGGCGAAAATCTTGGTGGTTGACGATGAAGAGATGATCCGAGACCTCCTCGGACAGCTTTTAAAGATGAACGGTTATGACTGCACACTGGCCGAAGATGCCTCGGCGGCCCGTGATATTTTGAAAATGGAGACCTTTGACCTGATCCTTTCCGATATCAGCATGCCCGGGGAATCGGGTCTGGACTTTATCCAATATGCCCTGACCGAATATCCCGACACTGCGGGCATCATGGTGACGGCATTGGATGACCCGAGGGTTGCAGACTCTGCTTTGGAGACGGGTGTTTATGGGTATATCATCAAGCCCTTTGATCGAAACGGAGTGCTTATAAATGTGGCCACTGCCTTGCGGCGCCGGCAGCTTGAAATGGAGACACGGGCCTTTCGCAAGAACCTTGAAGAGACGGTTGCGAAACGGACTACCGAGCTTCAAAAGAGCGTGGCGACACTGAGGAAGGCCTTGGAGGGAAGTATCCATGCAATGGCGTTGACTGTTGTCATGAGAGACCCTTACACCGCAGGTCATCAACAGCGCGTGGCCGACCTGGCCTGTGCCATTGCTAAAGAGATGGGACTTTCAGATGATCAGATCGACTGCATCCGCATGGCGGGAACCATCCATGACCTTGGCAAGATATCCGTACCAGCGGAAATCTTGAGCAAGCCCGGCAGCATCTCTGAGATCGAATTTAACCTGATCAAGGCTCACCCCCAGGTGGGATATGATATACTGAAACCCATCGAATTCCCCTGGCCTATCGCCCACGTGGTTCTGCAGCATCACGAACGGATCGACGGTTCGGGCTATCCTTCAGGTCTGTCAGGAGATGAGATTCTCACCGAAGCAAGCATCCTGGGAGTGGCCGATGTGGTTGAGGCCATGGCCTCCCACCGGCCTTACAGACCAGCCCAAGGGATTGATTTGGCCCTGGAAGAGATCTCTCAACACAGGGGGACCTGCTACCGTCCCGATGTTGTAGATGCCTGTCTGAGGGTTTTTAAAGAAAAGGCCTTTACATTTGAGACGGCGGATGGGCCGGTATGACCATGGAGAAAGGATGACGCCGGACACGGGGATGCGGGAAACCTACACCGGATACTTATGGGAGTTGGCAAGCCCTATTTCCCTTTCATCGCCTCTTTTAGCGAACCGTAAATCTCAAAGATGGTAGTGAACCCCGAGACCTCAAACACCTCAGCCACCATTTCCTGAAGCCCGCACAAAACCAGACCGCCCTCTTTTGATTTCAATCTTTTGGCCAGAGTCAGCATGCTACGCAGCCCGGCGCTGCTGACATAATCGAGTCCGGAAAGATCAAGGACAAAACAAGACTCCCCTTTGTCTATCTCCTTTTCCACTTGTTTATCAAAATCAGGGGCTGAAACAGCATCCATCCGTCCGGTGACCGAGACCACCAAGGCCTTTTCTTCTTTCCTGAAGTTGACTTCCATGTCATTTTCCCTCCATCTTCCGCTTCCGCACCCTATCCTTTATCCTGTTTATATGGCCTCTTCCCAATCCCTTGACCTCACAGCCCAGTTCAAAATAACGTTCTATCTGGGAGTCATCAAGGATCCCAAAGCAGTCCACAACTGCCAGGGGCGCACCTGCCATCTCCACCACATCATCCGGGTCCAGTTCCAGATAGGCATTGTGCCGGACCGCAAGGATCACTGCATCGCTGTCTTTGAGAGCATCTTCCAGCTCCGGTGTCATGGAGAATTCACTGAGGTGTTCCTGGTTTCTGAAAAAACGCGACCAGCTTTCTCCCACCGCCGGATAGGAATCCTGTTTTTCCAGTTCCCACCAGTGCTGGACATAGGGGTCATGTGCCTTGATTTCGGCTCCCATCTCGGTTAGTTTCCGAACGATAATCTCGGAGCCGCTGTAACGGGTATCTCCCACGTCCTCACGGTAGGAGGCCCCCAGCAAAGCGATTTGTGAGGCCGCCACGATCCGCCCCATGTTTCTGAGGGCATCTCTTACGAGCTGGGCGGCATGTAACCCCCTTGTGTCGTTGATATTGATGGCAAGAGGGGTGATCTGGAAGATATCCTTTTCAAACCCCATCAGGTGTTTGTAGGCCCAGAGGCCAAGTCCCCCGTCCTTTGGCAGACAATAACCCCCGATTCCCGGGCCGGGGAACAAAATATTACTGTGGGTGGGCCGGACCCTAATGGCCTCTATCACCTTTGTGATGTCAACGCCATTGGTCTCCGCAAAAAGGCTCCACTCGTTTATAAAGGCCAGGATGGTCGCCCGGTAGCTGTTTTCCACTATCTTGCAGGTCTCACTCTCAATGGGTTTTTCCATAACGGTCAAGGGGAAATTCTCCACATTGAGTATGTGAGACAAAAACCGCGTCACCCTTTCTCTGCTTTCCCGGTTTATGCCGCTGCAAACGCGCCAGAAATCCCTGACAGAGCTCACATAATTCTTTCCGGGCATGACTCTCTCGAAGCTATGGGCCAGAAGCGGTTCTTTTGAAATGCCCCGGGCCTTGAATGCCTTTTTGATCAGCGGGTAGGCTACATACTCGGTTGTTCCCGGCGGCACCGTGGTCTCTATCAGCACCAGACAGTCGGGTGAAATTCTCTCACCGATCACCCCAAAGCTTTTTTCCAGGGCCCCAATCTCTGCATGACCGCTTTTGAGATTTCCCAGTTCCTTTTTGACAAAATCGCACTGAACATCCACGACCACCACGTCCGCCAGTTTCAGCGCATCGTGGGTGAAGGTCGCTGTAAGGGTCTCTTTTTGCACTACGCAGCGTTCAATCATGGAGGCAACTTCAGGATCCTCTGCCTTGACGGGCGAAATGCCCCGGTTGAACAGGGGGATCTTCCAGAAACTCCGGGTGCTCGGCCGCTGCATCCCAATGACGTATTTGCCGGGTTTTCCCGTCTTTTTATCCACTGAATCGGCCACCACGGCGGCCATGACTGCGCCGACAAACCCGAGCCCCATGACCACGACGATTTCAAGGCCTTGCTCGCGTCGGGATTTTACGATTTCTTCCAGCCGGCCAAATTCTTCCCTGTGTTTTTGCTCACCGGGGATCTCGAATCGCTCCCCATCGGGGCTTACTGAAAATTCCATTTGATAAACTCCTTTTGTAACTACTCAGGTTCAGGGGTTCAGGGTTCAGGGTTCAGGGTTAGGGACAAGGGCAAATTAATGGAAAGGCCTGATGATGTCAAGCTGAAGACGCGACAGGAATGGAGGGTGGGGTACGGATTTTTTACTGTGAAGAAAGCTTTCTGCTAAGACCACGGCCGGTATCTGTAAGAAAGGAGTTCTCCATAGACCCGGACACTTTCTCCTGCGATTCAGGGGCTTCTTTTAGTGTCTCTTCAAGATCCGCGAGCAGATTCGCATCATGGATTGTCTTGAAATTGATAGTTTCATCCGGTCCTGGATCACTGAGACGGCCGATGAGACCGCACACCTCTTCCACAAGCTCTTCCCCGGCATTCAGTTCCTTTAGGATGTCACGTGCCACCTCCGCCCCCAACCCGTGGAGATAGGCAGCAGTTATAATGGGCCCCAGGTCTCCGCCCTCTTCTTTTCCAATCCGTTCCGCATATCTGGCCACACGGGCGGTACGGCCTATTTGTTTGAAGTCCTGTTTAAAATGCCGTTTCATCTCGATGGCCACCCGCTCTTTAAAGAGATTCTCCTTTTGGGCCAAAAGCTCCGGGGAGAGAGTTCCAAGACATTGTTCCGCATATTTGCAGTATGAGGCACAACCAAAATCCATTTCAGGGTTTACAAACCGGTGACCGCATTTTTTGCAGCGCCTGGTTGAATCATCTTTAAAAAACTCCACATCATTTCCGCATTTGGGGCATTTGGCCTCAAAGATGGCGTCTGGTTTCCAATATCGACTGTCCTGACCCGGGCATCTCATGACATTAACCTCCTGCTTGACTTAATTCCTCACAAAAGCTGGTTTGCTTGGCACTCAATTGAAATTTTATTATATCCGTTGGCATACATCATAATGCAAAGCCAAAACTATTACCTTGACCTAAGTCAACCCATGTTTAATATATTTTTTTCTGTACAAAAGAAGGCCGTTACATACGACGGTAATACTGCTCATAGCCATTACAAATGCCGCGGAGCCTTTTCCCTTGTGTCACAAAAGAGAATTCTCTATACTTTTTTCCGCAAATAGTAATTATTGTCTTTGGCTTACTCAATGACAACAAAAAAACAAAGCAACTTCTCAATAAGTCCGCCAGAAATAATAGGGTTTCGGAGTGGGGTTCGGGTGTTTCTTGAAGGCGCTCTCTCAAAGGGGATTTACGTCACACTTTTGCAGTGGTTGATATTTGGGTTTTTCTCCTAATAACCCTTATTGGTTTCTCCGTGCTTTCATCAAAAACCCAAATATCAGCCACGCTACGACGACTGGTTTAGAGAGCGCCTTCAAGAAACAGCTGAACCCCACGGTGCCCTAATTTATTGAGAATGAGAACCTATAAACAAAGGGTGTTATGACAGGATTATCAGATTATATGGAATTTAATGGAGTCAAAGTCTATTACACAAAAATATTAAATGGCGGGGGGGTGATTTTGGCCAGGATTATATTGATTTTATAGGGGCAAATTTTCCACGTCAGAGAAGAATATTTGAGTGGTGCTCCGGGCCGGCCTTTATAGGCTTTTCTCTTTTGGCGCATGGTCTTTGTGACACCCTTTGTCTTGCAGATGTTAATCCATTAGCCGTTCAAGCGTGCCAAAAAACCATACGTGAAAACAGGCTTGAAGATAATGTAACGGTGTATCTGTCTGACAACCTGACAGACATCCCTTTCTCTGAAAAATGGGATCTTGTCGTGGCGAATCCACCGCATTTCAAGAGTGTTTCCACAAAAAAGATAAGTCCTGAAATAATATTTCTTGACAAAGATTGGGTTCTTCACAGGGAGTTCTATAAAAATGTTGGTAAATTCTTAAAAGAGGATGGGGCATTGGTGATTCAGGAAAATACCCTGCGATCCACCATAGACAGTTTTAAAGACATGATTGAATCAAATGGTTTTTCAATCGTTGACACCCCGGTTTGCAGTCTGGATTCAAGATACTATTATATTTGGAGTCGCCGGACTCCAAAATAGAACGTCCGGATTGGATATTGAGATTCCTCTTGCCTAGCTACTTGCCCTCTCTCACAAGCCTACAACCCGTGGTCTGATATCTGCTCGTGGGGAGGCCCCAATTTCGATTGGCGCTTCGGCAATAATATCCGTACTTAAACCAACTCCCCCCCCGGCGTACCCAGTCACTTCCTGAATCAGGTCCGCGGGGGTCAATGGTTTCACCCGTGGGGTAAGCACCATATCGATCCTGAGACCATTCCCAGACATTTCCGTGCATGTCATAAAGCCCCCATGCATTGGGCGGATAGCTTTTTACCGGCCCCGGCTGATCGGTCGCCATGCCTTTTGATTCAACGTAATCAATGCATTTTTCATATTCCTGGGTGTTGTTGTTAAACATGGCCTTGGTGCAGTCAATATCTTTCCCCCAGCAATAGGCGGTCGTGCTGCCCGCCCTGGCGGCATATTCCCATTCTGCCTCTGTTGGAAGACGATAGACACCTTTTTTGAGATCATTTAGCTCATCAATAAAGTCCTGGGCGTCATACCAAGAAACCCTCACCACCGGCATGTTATCTGAGCCTTTTCTTCTCCCGAAAAACTTTTTTCCCATTACTGCCCACCATTGCTTCAGGGTTACCTCGGTGGTCTGCATATAGAAGGGTTTGCTGATGGTTACCTTGTGCTGGACCTCATCTCTATTTCTGTGAGGTTCGTCCTTGGGGCTGCCCATCACAAAAGTTCCTGCCGGGACCAAGACAAATTCCATCCCCAGAGAATTGGTAAAGGTCTTCTCCAGGGCAAATGCAGGAAGGCCGATAAGAAGGCTTGACACCAAGGTAAATGAAAACAGAGCGGATAACCAAAACGATCTTCCCCGTGTGTGTTTCATCGCAGTGCCCCCCTTTTCCCATAAATAATTTTCTTGTGCCTTAAGAGGTTTAATCCGGATATTGCAATCGGGTTCAGTATAAATCTACCAGAAAAATCCATCAAGAGGAAAGGGAAATTTTTCTTTTGTAATTTATGACAAAACCATACCGGTCATCCGGATCATGGAAGATATCATACACTGGATCACTTTGGCCCGCACCCCCTCAAGCCTTTCCGGCACAATTTGGAGGTTTTCGGAGTCCACAAAAAGATCTTGATTGATCTCTATTTGCAGCGCGATCTTTCCCTTCTTTGCGGCCTCCCGACCGTGGTGTTTGAGAATATGACCCCCTGAATAAGGTTCGTTAATGGCAACGGAAAAACCGCTCTTTTGAAAAGTCCGCCCCATCAAAAGCAGTAAACCGGCAGGGCAGGTGGTTGCACCCAGGGCAGAGTCCGGCTCCCCGTCCTGATTTCCGTTATTGCTCAAAATAATATTTTTTCTCTTTTTTCCCCTGTCCGGTGAAGCAGGTGGCCCGACCCTGTTGAGGGAATGGCAATCGACAAGACCCCGGATATCAGGTCGTTCCATGGCCTTTTTTAGGCGGTCATGATAGGGTCTATAATGATCCCTGAGCCGTTCACCGACCTCATGTTCCCCGGGAAACATTCCCGCCCTATAGACAGGACGGCCATGGTAATCTATCTGGGGTATCACACCCCTGGCCCCTCCGTGATGGGCCCCCCTGTTTAGATCCACAAGGATCCTGCTCCAAGAAGCATACAGGATTACCCTGGCTGGCAGCAATCCAAAAATTTCCCGTGTCCCCACATCCTTTGAGGCATATATCTCTTGGTCACTCAGGGAAATAGCGTCCCTTTCTGCCCGTGGAATCCGGTCTGAGCAGTGAGGGAGGGATATAACAAAAGGAAGTTTCATAAAATCGCGTTGCGGGATGCGTGTTGCAAATTACAAGGTTTTTGGTCCGCGGGTATCCAATCTGCCATAGATCCATTTGATCACACTGCTTGCGTGGGGGGACAGAACACCACTATTGTCCGCAACAGGACAGGAAAAGAGGACCCGGCAAAATCTATGAGGGGGGTCTGAAGATCCCGGGGAAGCAAGGGGCCCGTCTATGACAATAAACTGGTTGTCATTCTCTATACCCTCATAATCCATACATTCACCCACAAAAAAAAACTCTTTTTTGCAGGGGTTATGTTCATGGAGCCCCGCCTTCAGTCTCCCTGTTGAAGGCTGCTCATCCCCTTCCCGGTAAAAGAGAAGGAGGTGGCTTCCCCTTAGGGGTTTGGCGTACTCTTCATTCAACGACGCCGTATTTATCTCATAGGGGACATCCATAAACTCTAACATGTGAAAGACCTCCAGAGGGATCTTGCCCTCTTTGAGGTAGAGGAGGGAAAGCATGGGGAAGGCCCCCGTAAATCGCGGATTTATCTCAAGCGGGATAATCTGCTCCTTTTCTTCATCGACCAAAAAGTCTACCCCCAGGATACCTTTATACCCCAAGGCCCAAAGATATCTCCCGATCAAATCGACCTGCGCTGCGGCACGCTCAGCGGCCCGGAAGGGCCACGGCGTCTCCTCCCACACATGGCCGCAAAAGATCCCGTCCTCGGGAAAATCCTCGCAGTAGGGGAGGTCAACAAGTTGCCTTTGGAGCCTTGATGCGAGGACCCCATGTCTTGTCAGACACATTGCAACGCTTGCCGGAATCCCTTTCAAAAACCGGTTAACGGACACGGTGGAAAGACCCACTCCCCGCCAGAGATTCTCCTTCAGCAGCACCCGGAGACGTTCGTATTCCCGAGCCGATCGGATAAAGAATGTCCCTCTCCCGCCCCCCTGGATGATTTCCGGCAGTTGGACCACAAATTGAGGGCCGAGTTCCTCTGCCCAGACGTCATATCCTCGGACATGGATCGTTTCGATGGGGTGGATGCCCCCCGGTACGGCTGGAAGCCCAAGCGCCGTGACCATTTTTTTAAAAAAACCTCTTCCCCCAACCCGTATCCGCAGATCAGCCGGGTTGCCCAGGAGCCGCCATCCCTTATTTTTCCCGAGCGCCATAAGGTCGGGATAATTTTGATACAACAAAAGATGCTTGGGCTCCGGGAGGTTTTCCAAAAACTGTTGAGCCAATGGATGAGCAAGGAGGCGCGCCGAATTAAATCCCTTGCCACCGGCGGGTTCTCCTGTCTCTTCTTCCAGACAGAATATGTCTGCCTTGGCCCTCAGCAGGCGAAGATCAAGGGTTTTTTTGAGGCTTACAATGCGGTAGGGTGCCAGAAGATAGGCGGGTATGATCCGGGAGAAGGCCGTCATCCCTACGCCTGCAAATGTTCCGGATAAAGACCCAAGGTGCTCTTTTACGTCGTTCAAATTGCGTACGATCATCCATCAAATGGGGAAGAACACCCCTTGGCTCTTTTCACAATTCAAACCCTTTTTCTGCACGAAAACATGCTGCTGCATGGGAGGGAGAGAACTCCTTTAATTGAGGTCTTTCCTTCCCACATCTGGCCTCGCGGGCAACCCCACATCTGGGAAAGAAGAGGCAGCATATACCGTTTGAACCCTCGCGCTCGGTCCCCAGAAGGGTCCCGTAACGCTCGAGCTTTTCCTTTTGTCCAAATTTGGGGATGGCGTCGATAAGCGCCTGTGTGTATGGGTGTCTGGGGTTTCTGATGATATCCTCTCCCGGCCCAATCTCCATAAGATGCCCCCTGTATATTACCGCAATCCGGTCACAGAGATACCTTGCCGCCGCAAGACTGTGGGTGATAAACAGTATGGTCACACCCAGGTCTTCTCTCATTTTTAGCAGGATATTAAAGATCTGTGCGGAAATGGAGGCATCCAGCATGGAGGTAGGTTCATCCGCTATAACAAACAGCGGCTTTAGGACCATTGCCCTTGCGATAGCGACCCGTTGTCTCTGTCCGCCGCTTAACCGGTGGGGATAATGGTACAAAAAGTCATCGGGGGGTGAAAGCCCCACCGATTTCATGACCTCCCTCACCAAATCCAGTCTGGTCTTTGCGTCTCCGATCTTGTGGACCTTAAGGGGTTCGGAAATCGTATCATAGACAGAACGCTGAGGGTTAAGAGATTGATAGGGGTCTTGAAAAATCATCTGCACTTTTCGACGAAAATTTTTCAGCGTCCGTCCTTTAAATTCGGCAATATCAACCCCATCAAAAAGCATTCTTCCCTGATCCGTCTTCTCCAGGCTCACGATCAGTCTGCCCAGGGTCGTCTTGCCGCTGCCGCTCTCCCCCACCAACCCGAAAATTTCACCCTTAAATATCTTCAGAAAGATACGTTCCAGCGCGATCACATCCGCCCCGGTTCCTC
>JAUVRS010000197.1 GCA_030597505.1 Desulfobacteraceae bacterium | reverse complement strand
CTTGCCTCGAGGACACAGGAAGAACTTGAAAAGGTGGCAGTTGAGATCAGAGCGGCCGGCGGGGCGGCCACCCCGGTGGTGATCGATCTGATGGTGAGCGAACAGATAGCGCCGTCGGTTGAGACCACCATCAAGACCTATGGCCGTGTGGACATTCTGATTAACAACGCGGCCAGGAGCTTTCTCAGACCCCTTATGGATTTAAGAGAGGATGGCTGGGACAAGATCTTTAATACCAATTGCAAGGCGGCTTTTCTCCTGAGCCGGGCCGTGGCCAAGATTATGGGTGAGCAGGGCGGGGGAAGGATCGTCAATATCACCACCGTGGGGTCGGTTCGAGGGGGCGCGGGAATGGGGGTTTACCATGCGAGCAAAGCAGCCCTTACCATGTTGACCAAGTGTATGGCGGTTGAGTGGGCCTCACTCAATATAAACGTCAATGCCGTGGGCCCTGGGTTGACCAAAACGGCCTTTAGCCAGCCCATCTGGGAAAATCCGGAAATTGAACAGATGATTACTGCCAGGATTCCCAAGGCCAGACTGGGTGAACCTGAAGAGGTCGTGGGCGCCGTGCTTTTTCTCTGTTCCGATGACGCCAATTATATCACCGGAGAATCCATCTATGTGGATGGGGGGACACTGGCGAATACCTAACTGGTGTCTGAACGAAAACTTCGTTCAGACACGATTTTGGATTTTGGATTGTAGATTTAAAAAAGAACGTAATATTGAGGTCTATGTAGAAAGCTCTTTTTATATAGATTTAGGGATTCAGGAATTGTAAATTATTGTTGGCAGCTAGCCTTAAAGGAATTACTCAAATCCCGAACATTTTGGCTTTTTACGGGACCGTCAAGATTGCCGGGAGAACTGGGGAGTAGATGCCCCAGTGACGTGGGGTGAACCGGAGGATTCAGGAACATGTTTGAACCGTTCTATGAGGTTATAAACAACGTATCAAAGACTGTATTGAAATATGAAAAGGAGCAGGGCCGCCCGGTGGTGGGGGTGATGCCCGCCTATTTTCCCATGGAACTGATCGATGCCGCCGGGGGATATGCGGTACAGCTGTGGGGCAACAACCTGCCCCTTGGAAAAGTCGATGGCTATCTTCAGACCTATTGCTGCTCTGTGGCGAGATCCGTGCTGGAACTGGAGCTTGTCGGGGGAGCGGAAATGGTGAAGGCTTACGCCTTTACCTCACTCTGCGATACCCTGATAAACCTGAGGGAGGTCTATAAGCGGCTTTTCCCAAAACCCACCCTGGAAATCTCTATCCCTATGACGCAGACAAGGGCGGCCAGGAGATCCTATCTCAAAAGCGTGATCCAGTCGGTGGTTGAAGGACTTGAAAAAGTGACAAGACAAAAAATAAGAGGGGACGCACTGGCCGAGGCGGCCCGGATCCGCGGTCGCAGCCGGGAACTCCAGCGAGGGCTATACAAGATGCGCCGCCAACGGCCGGGGCTGATAAAGAACAAGGATTTTTATGCAGCCATCAAGACCGGATTTTTTTTGCCTCCCATTGTATATAATGAAATGCTCGAGACCTTGCACCTGGGTTTGGACGGGCTTGAAGACCGGGGTTCCAAAGGCCCGAAGCTGGTCATCTCAGGCCTTGTCTTTGATCCCATGGAGATTTATGGCATTCTCGATGAATTGGGAGTCGCGGTGGTGGATGACGACTTTGCCAATGGCTGGCGGACTGTCTCAAAAGATGAACTTCGGGTGGGGGACCTGGTGGAAGGGGTTACGGAGTTTATCTTTAACCCGGCGCCATGCTGCTGTATCTACAACCCCGACAACGATCGCCATCCCTATCTTGTGGACAAGGTGAAAGATGCGGGTGCGGATGGGGTCCTGTTCTGGTATATCAAGTTCTGTGAACCGGATGCCTTTGACAGGCCTCAGCTCATGGAGCGTCTGAGGGAGGAGTCCATTCCGTCCGTCACCATCGATGTTGAGCTTTCCATGACCAGTTTCGATGCAATCAAGACAAGGGTCAACGCCTTTTGTGAGATTTTGGAGGGATAGAAGGATGACAGAATTCAAGGCCTTCTCAAAGATGAAGGAACTCATGACCAACTATTATATAGAGGCCAAGACCACAAAAGAAAAACCCATTGCCTGGATAACAAGCGGTGCGCCCGTGGAGTTTCTTTTTGCAATGGACATTATCCCTATTTATCCCGAAAACTATGCGGCCATGTGCGCTGCAAACCACCAGTCTGTGGAGCTTATGGAGGCGGCCGAAGAGGCCGGGTTTTCTCAGGACATCTGCGCCTATGCCAGAACCGATTTTGGCGCGGACCTTACCCAGGGGGGGCCTGCGGGAGGTCTGCCCCCTCCCCATTTTCTTGTCTGCTCAACCAATATCTGCAAGACCGTTATCAAGTGGTATGAGGTTGTGGCCAGAAAGTACAATGTCCCCCTGTTTATCGTGGATACCCCTTTCCTTCATGAGGGGTTGAATAAGGACCTGATCGATTATACGGTGAGACAGCTAAAGGATCTGGAGAATTTTCTTTCGGAGTTCATGGGTCGGCCTTTTGACCGGGAACGTTTTTATAAGGTCCTGGCACTGAGTCAGGAGGCGGCCGAGCAATGGAAAAAGATGCTCTATCTGGGAAAGACAATGCCGTCCCCGTTTAACAGCCTGGATTCTTTTATCCATCTTGGCCCCATCGTGACCCTCCGCGGTACAAAGGAATGTGTGGATTACTATAAACTCCTCTATAAAGAAGTGGCCGAGCGAGCGGAGAAAAAAATAGGCTCAATTCCCGAAGAGAAATATCGGGTGTTGTGGGATAATCTGCCCGTCTGGTTCAAGATGCGGCGACTTGAGAGGTTTTTTGAGGAAAAGAAATGCACGCTGGTGGTCACGACCTATGCCAACAGCTGGGGGGGGCTCGGCAACCACCAGACTGAGGCGGAAAATGATCCCTATGAACTCCTGGCCGCCTCGTATCTCAATGTTTACATCAATTGGGGGTTTGAGGAGCGGATCAAATACCTGGCCCAGCTGATAGAAGAATTCTCCCTTACCGGTTTTATCATGCACTCAAACCGTTCCTGCAAACCATATTCGGTGGGCATGTATCGACTCCAGGAAGAATTGAGCAGACTCACAGGCAGACCGGGGGTTGTTATCGAGGCGGACCAGAACGACCCCCGGGTCTACTCCGATGCCCAGGTGGAGACACGGCTTGAGGCCTTTATTGAGTCCATGGGCAGCAACTGATGGATTATTATGCGGGAATAGACGTGGGTTCGCTTACGGCCGATGCTGTTTTGATTGACAAAAAGGGGAAAATCCTCGGTTATGCTATTCTGCCAACCGGCAATAATTCACAAAAAGCCGCAACCGAAGCCTTTGAGACCGCCCTTTTCCGGGCGGGTTTGAGCAAAGGAGATGTGAACAGGGTGGTTTCCACCGGATATTCCAGGGCGCGGGTCCAAGAGGCCCAGGGGTCAAAAACGGAGATCGCCTGTCATGCCCGGGGCGCTGTTTGTCTTGTTCCGGATGCGGGCACCATCATCGATATCGGGGGTCAGGACTCGAAGGCGATTCTTGTGGGGGAAGATGGCCGGGTTATCAATTTTGCCATGAACGATAAATGCGCCGCAGGCACCGGGCGTTTTTTGGAGGTCATGGCGGGCGCGTTGGATGTGCCATTGGGTAAGATGGGGGATCTGGCCTTTGAATCGCAAGAAGAATTGACGATCTCCTCCATATGCACCGTGTTTGCGGAAAGCGAGGTTGTGAGTCTGATCAGCCAAGGTAAGGGCCCGGCGGATATCTCCATGGCCGTGAGCCGGGCGATCGCCCGTCGGACCGCGGGTCTTGCCACGCGCGTGGGTGTGACCGATACCGTGGTCATGACAGGCGGAGTGGCCAAGAACAAGGCCGTGGTTCGGTTGTTGTCAGAGGATATCGGGCACCCGATAAGGGTGCCGGATGAACCCCAGATCGTCGGGGCCCTGGGTGCGGCTATTATAGCTAAAGAAGGAAATGGGGATTGATAAGAAAAATAATCGGAAAAAGGAGGGAAGGATGGATAATAAGATCAAGAAAGTTGCCGTTGTCGGAACAGGCGTATTGGGGAGTCAAATAGCTACACTTACTTCCTGCTTTGGGTATGAGGTGTCTGCCTATGATTCGGATGAAGGGGCCTTTAAAAGGGCATTGAAGGATATCGGGTCTTTGATAGAGAGCAGGGGGAAAGATCCTGTTGTCACGGTGGAAGAATGGGATAAGGGTGGTGAGAAAGTGGTGGTTTGCGGGGAACTCAAAGAGGCGCTTCGAGACGCGGACCTTGTTATCGAGGCCGCGCCCGAGGATGTGGCCATAAAGCGGGAGGTTTTTAAAAGGATCGATGCTCTTGCCCCTGAAAAGGCCATACTTGCAACCAATAGTTCTTCCATCCCTATCTCAAGGATAGAAGGCGCCACGAACCGCCCTGAAAAGTGTCTGAACCTGCACTTTTACTTTCCCGCTCTGGGGCATAATATGGTCGATATTATGGGGGGTACAAAGACAACGGATGAGACCTTCCAGACGGGCAGGGCATGGATCCGTACGGTCGGGTGTGTCCCCCTCACGGTCAATAAGGAAATCCTTGGATTTTGCTTCAACAGGGTGTGGCGGGCCATCAAACGGGAGGTACTTCATATGTGGGCCGAGGGGTTTGTTGACTTAAGGGATATCGACCGAGCCTGGATGATTTTTTCCAATATGTCCCAAGGACCTTTTGGCCTTATGGACAATGTGGGGCTTGATGTGATTTACGATATCGAGATGGTCTATTACAACGAATCCAAAGACCCAAAAGATCATCCTCCGGAGGCCCTTAAGGCCATGATAGACAGAAACGAACTGGGGAGGAAGACAGGCAAGGGTTTCTATACCTATCCCGATCCTGAGTATAGCAAACCGGATTTCTTGGAGGCTTAGACGTATTTGAAAGACGCTAAACTCATGCAAATCAGGAGGGTCAAGATGAAAACAGAAGAGATATGGAGCCTTTTTCAGAGCCATATGGGGTACACCGATGAGGAGATGGATATCTTTCGTTCTGATCCTGAAAAGGTCGAGATGGTCACCCAGAGGCCCGCGTTTGTGAAGAACCGCATCGTGGCCGAGGTGATCGAGTCCCATGGTTGTCATGCACAGCACCGGGTGGGGGACCGTTTTGTGATGACCGGGGGCGGACAACTCATCAATGAAGAGTGCCCAAAGAGAATGTGTATGTTTGCCCTGGGACCGCTCAGCAATGTCTTACCTGCCATATACGAGAGATTCATGACCGACGCTGACCCCAATTTTGAGCGATCCCAGGTTGTTCAGTGTACGGACGTGGGTCTGGACAAAGGGGGTTGGGGAAAGGTCCTCATGAAAGTTTATGTGGAGAAGAACCCGGAATAG
>JAUVRS010000213.1 GCA_030597505.1 Desulfobacteraceae bacterium | reverse complement strand
AGATAAGCCCCCAGCTTACCCCCAGGAGGGCAAAGATGCTGCCGGTCCAAATTCCGTTTAAAGAGAGTTGGATGAAAAGATCCATTTCAAAGCTCCATTTTTCGAATCTGCCGGGTTGATCTTTCCTTGACCTCTGGGGGGTGTAAGGGCGCACGCCCTAAATCTCAGCACCCCCCAGGTTTCAGACTGGGAGGTTGTCCCAGAATGAGATAGTTTTTTCAAGATCAAGCCTACGGCCCGGAGGGGAAGGCGAAAACTATAACCACAGAAATACATTAAAGTATTTCGAGGATTATAATTTGAGCCTGACCCCAGTACCATCTTCCGGAGCTACGGGGCACGCGCAGAGATTGGGAAAAATAGCCATTCTCGGACAGCCTCCTAGTCCACATCTACATACTTAACAAAGGTCTTTTTTCCATCTACAATCTTAAAAAGAGCCGTCGGTTTGACACAGGTATGCTCCACAGTATCAAAAACCACATCTCCGCCATAAATGCTGGGGAAGCTTTTTATCTCGACCAACTTCTTTAGCAATCGGTCGCCTTTCCAATAATCGCCGCCTTCCGCCTTTGCGGCCTCTATCAACTTGGCAAGGATGTAGACGCCCTCATAGTAATTGGCGGCATATTTCTCAGGATTTTCACCATATTTCTTTTTATAATTCTCTACGAATTTCTCCGTCCATTCCTCCCCCCCCTTTGGGATAAAGGCATCACTGACAAATTCATACCCTTCTGCGGTTTTCCCGGCTATCTTGTGGGCATCGGGGCTGTATTCGACTCCCAGAATCGGCTTGGTAAAGCCCATTTCCCTGGCCTGTTTTACCACAATGCCCCAATCTTTACCCCAGGCCCATATGGCCAGAAAATCCGGGTTGGCTGCTATGACCTTGGAGAGGTAGGACTTGTAATCCGTGGCCCCCACAGGGAATGCCTCGGTTGCCACGATTTCTCCCCCCATTTTCTTCCACCTTGGAGCGATATATTCTTGGGTTCCTATCCCGGCATCATCGTTCCAGTACATGGTGGCCATCTTTTTTAAACCCAGCTCTTTAGCCCTGGACAATACGCCGCCGCCCTGCGTCATAGCCAACATCCGGTTGTTAAACAGATAAGGCTGTTTTACCAGCCTCGGACTTACGCCCCCCCCGTTGAGCAGGAGGACCTTTTTTTCCTTGGCAATGGGTACGATAGAGAGGGTCGGGGTGCTGTAGGAAGTAAAGGAGAAGGGGACCTTGTCTATACTCACAAGCTTGTTAAAGCCGCTCACGGCTGCCGGGCCCTTTCCGCTTTCGTGGTCCTCGACGATCAGTTTGAATTTGACCCCGTCAATGCCTCCCTTTGAGTTGATCTCATCCATCGCAAGGAGGATGCCCTGACTCATCACCTTGCCATACCATGCCCCGGAACCGGTCATCGCAAGGATTGCACCGACCTTGTATTCCTTTGGATCACCCGCAACGGCAGGGGACATGCCCCCGAGCACAAAACACAAAACCACAAAACACAAAAAAATTCCTTTTTTCATAACACGCCTCCTTTTGAATGAAAGTGGCTTTCAACAATTCGAATTAGAAACCTGAATCGCCCAAACACATAACCTGCGTCTCCATACCACCTCCCTTCCTTTTGAGGATGCAATTTTCGGATTCAACCACACAAGATCCCGGGTCCTTGTCTCCGCCAAACCCGGTCCCGGCAATTAAAAGGCGTTTCAGACAATTTTTGAATACTAAATTCCGCACATTCTGTCAAATCTCAAATAACATAACTATTTTGCCTGGAAAGGGCTATCTTTTTTTCTTTAGACAATATCGAGGTTCCCTTTTTTCACCGCCATCGTTGATTTTCGAGGGTCTTCCCAAAAAAACCTCATTGGGGGAAGCGAACGTCCTCTATTTTGTGATTTTCAGGTTGAGCAATTTACTGATTGACTGGAAATCTTTGAGCCCCTGGATAAGACCAATGGGAACCGGCTTTTGGGGGGAAACGCTTATTCCAATTCTCTTGGGATCATCTATAAAACCCCTGATGGTCCTCAATGTCTCTGCTGAAAACTCGTCACCTTCTTTTGATATCAAATGATCAATTTTTTGGATTATTTCCAGCTTAAAATCATTGATCCCCTTTCCATTTTTTTTTGCGCCTGATTCAATTAGTCGTGGCACCAGGGAATTGTCTTTATAATTGAGCGCTGCTTGGTAAAGCAATATTTGAGGATAACCAAAAAGAAGGGCCAGTATATTTTTTTGGTCAATATGGACATTTCCAAGATGAAAACTTGTCTCAATCGCTCCCATTTCGGCTGCACTGCAGCTGAATTTGTTTAGCTGGAATTCCCTTTTCTTGCCATCGTATCTGTAATCCAGTTTAATATCTCCCTCTATGGTATTGTACCCCAGTTCTCCCAACCCACCAAGATCGCCAACATTTCCCCTGATCCCGTTAAATTCCAAGTTAAGATAAGAGGGGATTCCCGATCCTGGGTCAATGTCGTAGATTACTATATCGGCGATATTGACCTTTTCCTTTTGTCCGGCATGCGAAACAGACACACCCTCTATATGCAGATTCAATCTCAATAAGTCAGCACGGATGTTTTTATAGTCGATATTTACCGCACCACCCAGTTTTGCTATCGCGTTGTCTATCCTCTTTTTCGCTGCTTTCTCCACATACAATTTGGCGCCAAAATAAACCGCGATCAGAACCAGGACAATACCAATAGTTACGACCTTTTTTCTTTTCCCAATGTTTCTCTTTTGTACATCCTGTTGTTCCGATTTTCTTTCGTGACCCACCACCGACCTCAATTCTTGCTTTGCTTCTCCCGCACTTGTTTTTGCGTGCACTTCCGAATAAACCACGCCGCAAAGCGGACATTTATATTCCGGAGCCACATCGGATGGTTGTCGTTTGCACCCGCATTTTGGACACTGGATTTTCATTTATCTCTGTCCCCAAAGTGCTTCCCAAGTCCAACACCCCGCATCCTTCGGAGCACTCATGCAAGGCAAAGTTCTGATCCTGTAAGTATAACGAAGACAAGGGCTCACCGTCAAATAACCCTCGCCGCGCCATACGACCGGTCCGGACCGCGTCTCCGTGGAACGATTCTTGACCGGAGAACAGGTTTCCGCTACTCTTATATTAATTCCAGGCTGGATTACACGCTTTTTGGGTAACCGGGTTTTATGTGGGAAAACACGGTATTTTCACAATAGCCGGCGAGGGATATGGCAAAACTGTCTGCCATATCCACGCAAGGAGGGCTTGATGGACAACAGCAGGACCAAGACCAGGCTCGCCCCGATTTTTATTCCAATTGTAGCAATAGCAATAGCGTCTTTGATTTATTTTGTGAGTTACAAAAGAATTCAAAAAAAAACAACCCTGCTAAAAACGGCCATTATAGAAAAAACAGAAAAACAGGAAGAACTGGAAAAAAGGCTTTCTGCAGCACAGTCAATGCTGGAAGATATTGGAATCAACCACTCCATAAACCCGGATATCATAGAATGGGCATACAAAAATTCCAAATCATATGTTCCAAAACCATATGTTATTCAGTATCTTCATGAGGCCAAAAAATACCCGTACTATCTTATGATCGTGGCATTAATCAAAGAGGAGTCAGGTTTTGATGTTTATGCGAGATCAAAAATGAACGCTAAGGGTCTTGGGCAGATTCTTACAAGAAAGCCTAGCTCCGGAGAAAGTGTCTGGGCTGACCACCTGATTGATCAGGGAGTCTGGGAAGAAGAGATTGATGTTTTTGATCACAGAAAAAATATAGCGGCCATAAACTATATTTTAAAGAAATACAGAAAACAATTCGGTTCCTGGAAAAAGGTTTTGTTTCAATATGTAAATGGTGACTCCAATTATGTAACAAGGGTTCTCTCAAACTATGCGGAACTCTCTTTAATGCTGGAAGACCTGGACTCGAAGAATCCAAAGAATAAAGCAGACGATGACAACCAACCTAAAGATTTAGACTCCCAGGAATCCCCGCAGCCTGAGTGACGTCAATCACCAGAAGGGTCATACGTCCCGTCCGGGAGAGAATTCTCAGACCGAGGCGGTTACAAAGCGTTCAATTTGTATCTAACATCATCGGAGGAAAAAATGACCGTTATACATGGTTTCCTGCTCCAGCGGGAGCAGGAGATTAAAGAGCTAAAAACCATCGCCAGGGTTTTTCACCATACAAAAACCGGCGCGCAACTCCTCTCTTTTTCAAACGAAGACGAAAACAAGGTATTTGGCATCACCTTTCGCACACCCCCCTTTGACTCAACAGGTCTTCCCCATATATTGGAACACTCGGTGCTTTGCGGATCTCGAAAATACCCCGTAAAAGAACCGTTTGTTGAACTCCTCAAGAGTTCTCTTCAAACTTTTCTAAACGCATTTACCTATCCGGACAGGACCTGCTACCCTGTGGCCAGCCAAAACCTCCAAGACTTCTATAACCTTATAGATGTCTATCTGGATGCCGTCCTGTACCCCCGCCTGACCCCATCTACCCTTCAGCAGGAGGGATGGCATTATGAACTGGAAAAACGGGAAAACCCTATTATATACAAAGGGGTCGTTTTTAACGAAATGAAGGGGGCCTATTCATCCCCAGACAATCTCTTGTCAGAATATTCACTCCAATCCCTTTTCCCGGACAACCCCTACGCGTTTGATGCAGGCGGTAATCCAAAAGAAATCCCACATCTCACATTTGACCAATTCCAGGCTTTTCACGCAAAGTACTATCACCCCTCCAATGCCCGCATCTATTTTTATGGTGACGATGACCCTGATAAACGGTTGAAAATCACAAACGAATATCTCAAGGATTTTGATCCGTCAGAGATCGATTCAACCATTTGCCTCCAGTCTCCGTTTACCAAACCAAAACACCTGCGCCGTTATTTTATGGCAGGACAGGAAGAGGGAACCGCACCAAAGGGGATGGTCACACTCAACTGGCTCCTTCCGGAAACAACAGACGTCAAGACAAATTTTGCCCTGCGCTTGCTCGACTACATCCTGCTGGGGATGCCTGCGTCTCCCCTTCGCAAGGCCCTTATAGACTCGGGTCTGGGGGAAGATATTTCAGGGGAGGGTCT
>JAUVRS010000093.1 GCA_030597505.1 Desulfobacteraceae bacterium | reverse complement strand
TTGTATGGGAAGGCAGGACGGTGCAATTCGTCCTGGTAGTAGTGGGTCAGTTCGTAGCACATAGCCTGGGTGTCGATGCAGGACCACTCACAACGGGCCTTACCTATACAGCAGGCAGGGGTACGCAAGTTGGAACCGGATCCGCCCAAGTCCTGCTGGAGCACATGGCCCAGCTCATAGAAGATAGGCTCTAACTGCTCGGTAAACGTCCCGATGCAGATGATATCCCCTGTGGAGCCGTGCAGATTCATCATGCCGCTGCCCCTGTACTCCCAGAGGTCACAGACGCACCTGAGATAGTCAGAGGAATAAAACTTACTGGCAGGCTGGTTGATACGCATGGTGTGAAAGTGCGCAATTGAAGGGAATCTCTCCTGCAGATCTGAATACCGGCCGATGACGCCGCCGCCATAACCGAAAACACCTACGATGCCGCCATGCTTCCAGTGGGTTTCTCCTTCATCAAATGAGACCTGAAGCTGGCCTAACATGTCTTCCACAACATCCCTATCGATCATCATACGATCGTCCGCTAAATTCCTTCGGTGAAGGGCCTCTCTCTTACAGTCAGCCACGAAGCTGGGCCAGGGGCCTTTTTCCAGATCATCCATATCCGGAATGTCATGCTTACATTTGAATTCTTTGAGCTCTTCATCCGTGTAGTTGTTCAGCTCTTCATCGGAGTAGATTCGAAGCTCGTCGTATTTCAACACTTTTTGTTCTTCATTTGGTTCAAAAGCCATTACATATGCCTCCTTCTTAAGTGAAAATTGTAAGTTTAAACATTGATGGTTTCGTAAAAAGTCCAAATTCAAATTTTCTTGCTTATAACTTACTGATATTACTACGTTTCAAATTTAATATTGTGAATTTTACGCCTTTTTGCGGCTTTATCAACACTAAGGAGTGAAAAAATTTGGACAATGATGTTTTGGTAATTCACCTCCTCCCGAAAAAGAATCATAATCGGTAATAATTAGGGTCTAAAACGAGATTCTTTAATCAACATTTGTTCCTTGTTTGACACAATGAAACAAGTGGGCTTCTCATAACTATTTGTGAAAATTTTAATTAGTTAATTTTTCAAATAGTTAACGGCAATTTATAGCTAAAGTTTCTGGGAGTTGTCAACAAAAAAATGAACGGTCACTCAATTTGGGTTGACAATTCCAAGAGGGGCACCTATATTCCTAAAATGGAATATATGAGGAATTGGAAATGAAAGATTTCATAAAGGTAATGAAGGCGGTTTCAGATGCCAACAGGGTAAAGATCCTAAAGATGCTCCAACACAAAATCATGTGTGTGTGCGAGCTCCAGGCAGCTCTGGAGATAGCTCAACCGACCGTATCCAAACACCTCAAAATCCTTGAAGATGCCGGTCTCGTAAACCATAGAAAAGACGGATTGTGGGTAGATTACTATCTTACGGATGGGGCGAGTAGTCCCTATGTGGCGAATCTTTTGGGAAATCTTCGGCACTGGCTTGATGATGAACCAGGGGTGATTGAGTTGGTTAAGAGGCTACCGGGTATCAGAAGGGAGGAGGTTTGCAGAAAGTAAATTTGTTTTGAGATTTATATAGCCAAATGGGAATGCTTCTATTTGGTCAATTCTGACCCCCATTTTTTAAATAGTCCTCTGCTTAAAAGAAAAAGGGACAACAAATTTGATGAGAGAGCGAACAAAGTTTATCTTAATAGTTTCAATTTTTATTGTCTGTTATTATGTGCCGTGGGGCAATCCAGCGATCCGGCGGTCAGGCCTTGAGGCATTTATGATGCTTCAGGAATATGCCCGGGAGCATGTCTTGACTTGCCTGATCCCCGCGTTTTTCATCGCAGGCGCCATCGCAGTGTTTATTTCACAGACTTCGGTGCTCAAATATTTTGGGGCCAAAGCAAACAAGATTCTATCATATTCGGTAGCCTCCGTGTCCGGAACAGTCCTGGCGGTCTGTTCTTGTACTGTTCTGCCCCTTTTTGCCGGTATCTATTCGCGGGGCGCAGGCATTGGGCCGGCGACTGCTTTTCTCTATTCCGGACCCGCTATCAATGTCCTGGCCATCGTTTTGACGGCGAGAATATTGGGATGGGAACTGGGTTTGGCCCGTGCCATCGGAGCAGTGCTGTTTGCCATTATAACCGGGCTTTTGATGGCCTTTTTCTTTCGTAAAGACGATGCGGCCCGGGCATCGGGTCAAATCTACCTCCCTGATGAGGAAGAAACGGGAAGAAGCCTCCCACAGGAAGGCCTTTTTATGCTCACCATGGTGCTGATTTTAATCTTTGCGGCCTTTGCAAGACCGGCCACCGGTTCAACAGGGATCTGGTCCGCAATTTTTGTGGTCAAGTGGTATATCACGGTTCTTCTCCTGGTGGGACTCTCTTTGATGCTCAAGGGCTGGTTTCGAAAGGATGAAAGGCTCGCGTGGGTGCAATCAAGCTGGGGGTTTATGAAACAGATCTTTCCATTACTGGGGGCCGGGGTGCTTGTGGCCGGCTTCATGCTGGGGCGACCGGGACATTCGGGGTTGATCCCTCCTTACTATATCCAAGGTCTGGTGGGGGGGAATTCCATATGTGCCAATCTGTTTGCATCGGTCTCAGGTGCTCTCATGTATTTTGCCACCCTTACAGAGGTGCCTATCCTTCAGGGACTCTTGGGAGCCGGTATGGGAAAAGGCCCTGCCTTATCGCTTCTCCTCGCAGGCCCTGCACTCTCTCTTCCCAACATGCTGGTCATTGGTGGGGTGATGGGTATCAAAAAAACTGCGGCATTTTGTATTATCATCGTGATTCTGTCTACTGTTGCCGGAATGACTTATGGTTGGATCTCCGGGTAAAGGCGGTTCCTAATGTCAAAAGATGATGTGACACAGATCAAAATTGAGAAGCACGTTGTCGGCATTATGGGCCTGAAAAGCACTCTGGAGGAGATGGCAGAAGACTTTGATGAAAAACCGGACGATAAAATACAGGGTGAACTCCTGAAACGGCTGAGCAAGAAAAACTACATTCCCAATCCAGCCAAAGATAATTATGGCAGGGCTTTTTTACGGGAATTTAAGAAATTCCTGGGGAAGCCCTATGAGGGTGATACATCAGCGGGTTTAACGATTAAGGTTCTGGGGCAGGGCTGCGTCCAATGTGACATGCTTGAGAAGGAGGTTATGGAGGTTATGAGCCAATTGAATCTAGTGGCAGATCTTGAGCATGTCAGAGACATCAAAGAGATCGGGAGATATGGTGTCATGGGTATGCCTGCCCTGATCATCAACGGCATTGTCAAGTGCGTGGGAAAAGTCCCGAGCCGGAACCAGCTTACAGATTGGCTCACCAAAGTTGAAAGCCAGAGACCCGGGGTTGGGTAAGGTTTCACAGGGTCCATAAACAATAATGAATGACAAATAACAAAAAAGGAGAGGGAACCTTATGGAGATCAAAGTACTGGGACCTGGATGTCCCAAATGTCAACAGACTGAAAAAATTGTCAACGAGGTGGTGGCTGAAACGGGCGTCGATGCCCAGGTGGAAAAGGTGACCGACGTCATGGAAATTGCCAAGTCGGGTGTCTTCATGACACCGGCCGTAATGGTCGATGGAGAAGTCAAGAGCGTGGGTAAGATTCCGCTCAAAGATGACGTCAGGGGCTGGATAGAGAAGTGATCCAGTTTGTCAAGGAGGAGAGGCGATGAATCAAGAATGCTGTGCCTCAAACAGGCCTGCTATGATGCTGACCTGCTCCGGGGCGTCGAATGCGGGTCAACTTTCCAATCATGCAGCAGTGGACTGACCAGGGAGGGGTTTGGTAAGATGTTCTGCCTGCCCGCCATCGCTCTCGCTCAGGCGAGGCGGGCGGGGTTCAACGTTCAGGGTTGGGAACAAAGACAAAATTGAAGACCCGAAGTCCTTATAAAAAATGCTGATTTTGTCGCATAAGTGAAAATACGCCGCCAATTTTCAGATTGGGGAGTACGAAGCCGAGTGCTTCTTACATAAATACGCCTCCAAAATGGAGTCCGGGGACAAGAACGTAACCTTGAACCTCTGAACCCGCGAACGGCTACAAATTTTCATTGGATATGTAAGTAAAAGCGGAATTTTTTGTCAAAGCATAAAGATATAATCTGCATTCCGGCATTCTCGAACGATGTCAAAATATAGAATGAATATTTATTGAGGAGGTTTTTATGACAGCACCGAATCCCACCACCAAGCGCCTTTCCTTTCTGGACCGGTTCTTGACCCTTTGGATCTTTTTCGCCATGTTTGTGGGAGTCCTGTGGGGGTATCTTTTCCCCGGCATCCGCCAGGTGATAGACTACTTCCAGGTGGGTACCACAAACATCCCCATTGCCATAGGGTTGATCCTCATGATGTACCCCCCCCTGGCCAAGGTGAGATACGAAAAAATGGGGCCTGTTTTCAGAAACGTCAAAGTCTTGCTCCTGTCACTCGTCCAAAATTGGGTGATCGGCCCGATCCTCATGTTTTTGCTGGCCGCCGCCTTCCTCTCAGGACATCACGAATACATGGTAGGGGTCATCATGATCGGTTTGGCACGATGTATCGCCATGGTCATTGTATGGAATGATCTGGCGTCCGGTGACCGGGAATACTGTGCCGGGCTTGTGGCCTTTAACTCTATCTTTCAGGTGATCTTTTTCTCCATTTATGCCTATTTCTTCATCACCCTTGTACCCCAATGGATTGGTTTGAAGGGCTCGGTGGTAAACATCTCTATCGGTCAAATCGCAGAGAGCGTCTTCATTTATCTGGGCATCCCGTTTATTGGCGGCGTGATCACCCGCATTATCGGCCTGAACACAAAGGGACGTGACTGGTACGAGGAAAAGTTCATACCCAAGATCAGCCCCATAACCTTGATCGCATTGCTCTTCACCATCCTGGTCATGTTTTCTCTGAAAGGTGAATTCATTGTCCGGCTTCCCCTGGACGTGATCCGAGTGGCCATTCCACTTTGCGTTTATTTTGTGATTCTGTTCTTTGTCTCCTTCTACATGTCCATGAAGGTGGGTGCCACCTATGAACAATCTACCACCTTGAGTTTTACGGCTGCCTCCAACAACTTCGAACTGGCCATCGCCGTGTCTGTAGCGGTCTTTGGCATCGATTCGGGCCAGGCTTTTGCGGCGGTGATTGGACCTCTGGTGGAGGTGCCGGTCCTCATCAGCCTCGTAAACGTGGCGCTTTGGTTTAAACGGAAGTATTTTCCCTATGCCTTAGAAACTCCGACAGGGGTTTGTCATTTGACCTGCAAACCCTGAAGGGGATCCAGGTGCTTACCATCACGTGGTGAGGTCAGCAGCCAATGACCCCAAGTTCCCCTGCTTTTCTCCCGAACTTATTGAATAATTGTAGGTTACCTTGATAAAATAGGAATCAAACGATTGATTTACAGGAACGAAAGGACAGTTTGAATGGGCCTCCGTTACAAGTTTGATCGGCTGGAGGTTGCCGGCTCTCTGGGTGACCTGGGAACCCTTCTTCCCTTAGGAATCGGGATGGTTATGATCAACGGGCTGAGTCCCATCGGGCTCTTTTTTTCTGTTGGTCTGTATTACGTCGTCTCCGGGATCTATTCTGGTGTCACCGTTCCGATCCAACCCATGAAGGTCATCGGGGCCTATGCCATCGCAACGGCAATGAGCGCTTCTCAAATCCTGGCATCGGGTTTGCTCATGGCGGTAGTGCTCTTGGCAATTGGAGCCACTGGCGCGGTAACAGTCATGGGCAAGTATACACCCAAGTCGGTTGTTAGGGGGGTCCAGCTTTCAACAGGAACGCTCTTGATGGCAGAAGGGGTCAAGTTGATGCTGGGCACTTCAAAGTTTCAGGCTCTCCAGGAGGCGGCTGAGCCCTATCTCTCCATTCAGAGCGTCGGACCTCTCCCTATCGGGGTGCTGATCGGGGTGGCGGGCGGTGTCCTGACCCTTTTGCTGCTGGAAAATAAAAAATTCCCCGGAGGTTTGCTGGTGGTGTTAGGCGGGATCGGGTTGGGATTGATCCTGGGCACGCACCAAGGACTGGATAAAATAAAACTTGGCCTCACTCTTCCCAGTATTCTGCCTTTTGGGTTTCCAAAAACGGTGGATTTCACGTTTGCCTTCTTTGCCCTGGTGCTCCCCCAAATCCCCATGACTATGGGTAACGCAGTGATCGCCTATGCGGATCTTTCCAGGGAGTATTTTGGTGACAACGCGAGAAAAGTCACTTATCGTAGCGCATGTCTCAGCATGGCAATGGCCAACTTTTTGAGCTTTTTCTTGGGTGGTATGCCGTTATGTCACGGAGCCGGCGGCCTGGCGGCCCATTACCGTTTCGGGGCGCGGACCGCAGGGTCCAATATCATGATCGGTTTGGTTTTTGTTGGGCTTGCCGTTCTGCTGGGGGACCATGTCCTTGCCGTGGTGAATCTGCTCCCCATGGCCGTGTTGGGTGTGCTCCTCCTTTTTGCCGGGAGTCAGCTTGCGCTCTCGGTCATTGACATACGGGAGCGAAAAGACCTGTTTGTGGTTTTGGTAATGTTGGGAATCACCCTGGCATCAAATCTTGCTGTAGGATTCATCGTGGGTATTGGTGTTGCCTATGCCTTGAGATCGGATAAATTGAAGGTGTAATGGTGAAAACAGGAAGACACAGAAAGATCGGGGTACAGGTGGTCTGGCAGACGGGGTGCATAATCCTTCTGGCGGTAATAATGGGGCTTTTGGTAAATCAGATCCGACCCAAAGGACTACCGCTGGTGGCCGATTGGTCGCCGGAGACCCGGTTGATTCTTGAATCGGGGGAGAACATAGCCATTTCCCTTGAGGAGGCCAGGGAGGGCTTTCTGTCAAAGAGAGGAATCTTTTTGGATGCAAGATCTCCCGAACTCTATGAACGAGGGCACATCCGGAGCGCCCGCAATCTCCCCTGGCAGGCGGTGGAAGATCACTTTGATTCAGTGATGGCGGATATTCCCAAAGATCGTTTGATCATAGCTTACTGCGACGGAGAGGCTTGTGCCCTGAGCAAAGACCTGGCCATTGAGCTACTCTTCAGGGGATATGAAAATGTCCGGGTCCTGATAAACGGATGGAGTGTATGGCAGGAAAACCAACTACCGGTTGCCAAGGGCTCCCACCCCGGACGTCTTTGAACCTGGAGTGAGAAATGCCTAAGAACTCAACACTCAAACCATCGGAAAAAAAGAAGCGGGTGTGGAATCGAAAAACCCTCTTCTTTGTTTGCGCCCGTGTTCTTTTGGGTGGGATCTTTGTCATTGCAAGTCTGGACAAGATATCTAACCCTGGGGCATTTGCGGAGATCATCCACAATTACCAGATCCTGCCTGATGCTTTTATCAATTTGACCGCTATTATCCTTCCCTGGCTTGAGCTGTTGCTCGGTCTTTTCTTGATCATCGGTATATGGCTCCCTGGTGCCGCCATTTTGAGCACGATCCTATTGGTGGTTTTTTGGGGGTTTCTCCTACTCAATCTGTTTCGTGGTGTAGATGTATATTGCGGGTGTTTTAGTACAGCAAGTGAAGCGGTTTCGGCTGGTTCAATGAAGTGGTATGCTCTCAGAGACGGGATATTTGTCTTATTAGGGTTTATTGTTTGCTTCTATGTTTTTTTCAGAAAACAAAACCCGGCCGACAGTGCTCCGGAGCACTAAAGAGTGAATCTCCAAGGGCCTTTAAACACCTCAAAAAATAGTATTGCGGGCGGATTGGAAACAAGGGTGATCGGTAAACCGTGTAAAAGCGATTTACCCCAAGCTCCGGTGAATTTTTCTGACATGGCTAACCGAGGGCAGCCTATCCCTTAACCAAGATGGGTTTTGGAGGGGACCGTCAATCAAATTTGGGTTTTTTAAATCCCAGACGATTAAAATATTCATCGGGGATGAGGTCTGGTTTTTTATAGAAATGCCAGTAGCAAGGTTTTGAGGCGTAGTCGGAATACCCGGTTACCCACAGGGGGTATCCGCCCCATTCAATTGGAAGGATCTCGTTGATGGCACAATGGATGCAGTAAAAAGGGACATTTTTTCGCCCCCAACTCCAGGGATGGGCCTGTTTCGTGACGCCAAAATTGTAGGGGGGACCAAGTCTTGAGGGGGTCCCTGCAACAGGATCGCCTCTTCGCATTCTCCCGCCACTTCCACAGGGATCCATCTTGATGCTGATGCGGTCTTGTTCCTCGATGATTTCGATTTCTCCGTCCTGTTTGGGACCGCAACGATGCGATCGCATGACCTCTGCATTTATGCGGACCCTGTCTTCAACCGACATCTTCAGGAGTCCCTTCCAGGTGCGCCGCATCATCCAGGTTTTCTGGGTTGCACGACACAACTGGTAAGCGGCTTTTTCTCCATCGTTTTCAGCTGGCTTTGTCAGCATATCCCAGATCCAGTCGCAAAACAGATCGTGGAGGCCTTTTCCTTCGGGAACCATATAACGGGCAAGGGCCTTGGCTTCTTCGTATCTTCCCTCGTCAATGGCCTTGACAATCATTTCCTGGGTAGGCAGCCCAAGATCTGCCCCATCATCTTCGCGGATAAGGCGCTTCAAT
>JAUVRS010000150.1 GCA_030597505.1 Desulfobacteraceae bacterium | reverse complement strand
TTTTCGGGGGATTTTTTTCTTCTGGACAAAGATGCCTTTTTGAAGCTTCTTTGGGGCGCCACCGGAGGCGGGAAACAATACCCAAAAAAGCACCAGGAGAACCCGAATTCCTGTAAAAAAAACATTGTTTTTCAGGGGGGTGGTCATATCCGGCTCCTTTTGAGGACCCTGTCCACATCCAAGTCCTTTGTGATGCCGGCTGTCTGGACCTGCCCTGTAAGCTTGAGGCGTTTTTCTTTTAGCAGGAATTCTCCGCTTCCCCACGCATCAACAAGGGGTCCCCTGAGGAAAAATCTATCCAAAACAAAACGTCCTTTTTTCATGCTGGCTCTGGCATTACCTTTGGTGAACGAAACAGAATCTTCTGCGCCAGGATTTATCCCGGCTGTGTCCAATATATCGAGTAAAAACCCAAGACGGTAATCCAGATTTGATAGCTGGTAAACCGAGACACTGGCCAGGGTTACGGTTATCTCGCCCCTGGCTGTGTCCATGAGTGTCTTGGGGTTGTCACCCGTTACAAAGACCTTTGCAAAAATGGAGATATTCCCCGTCAAGAAAACAGGGAGTTCTTTTGAAAAACAGGCGATAAAGGAAGTGAGGTCCATACCGACACCTCTCCCTTCTATCTCGGCCGTAACCGTACTTGGGGGTATCAGGATTGCGTTTACAGATATATGTGTCACAAAAAAGGATTTTCCCTCTCGCAACGACTTTGTCATATTCACGATGCAAGGTGAAATTTATGTTTTCCAGTTCAGGGAGGGCGTTTAGCTGAAAGTTTCTTATAAATGCCTCGGCAAAAAGTTTTTTGCCTTTGATAGGTGTAAAATCAAAATTCTTGGGGGGCTTCTCTGTGCCTCCGGCAGGTGTTGGCCTTTTTTGTGAGGGGGTCGTTGCGATTTTGAGATATTCAATGCGTGCTATAATGTCGGTTTTCTTGTGATTGGGTGTGTATACAAGCCCCTTGGCCAGTACCCCAAGCGTGGGGGAGGCGAGATCCAGGTCAAAGGTCAACCGTCTCATTTTTTCCTTGGCGGCCTCCAGAGTGACAACGGTGTCAAAGACCCTGAAGGAATCAAGAGACCCCTTGAACCCTATGTCTTTTATATCAAAAGGGAGGGCAAAGGAACCGGTTATGGTCCCGGTTCCTCCCCGTGAAGAGCTCACTTGGAGCTTTCCGACGTTGATGGACGGTTTCCCACTCGTTATGGTGACTTTGGTATCCAACTGACTTATGGTTAAATCCTGTTCTTGACCGTCTTGTGAAACCAGATGAATCTTTAGTCCATCTGTCTTGAGATCCAGGGAACCGTTGATATCAGCCGGTTTTTGCTGGTTTCCCGTGATGTTCAAAGAAGAAAGTTGAACTGTGCCATCGGTGGTCAAGGAGTTGAGCTTTGCCTTGGCAAGAATGTTGTCAAGGGCTTCCTTCCCCTTGGGATTATCCATCAACCAGCCCTGGATGGTTTTCATGTCCAAGAGGATCTGGGCGCACTTGAGGTCAAAGGCGCCCCCTTTCGCTAGGCTGACGGTGGTATCTTTTATTTGGTTTTTATCAAAGCTCAGTTCAGCCGAGGAAAGACGAAATATTCCGGCGTCCGGGTCTATTTCCAGTTTGAGGCCTTTTGAGGCGACAGTTTCTATTTTGGGAATCTGATCGCCTAGCTCCTTTTTTATAAACCCGAACTTTACCAGAAAGTCCTTTACCGCTGCGGGATTGATGGACGCCTCCGGTGCATCCACTTTCAACTTCAAAGGGGAAAAAGAGGATATGGTGATATCTCCCGAAAATTTAAGCCCCAATTCATCCACAGAAAACTGTTTGAGCTGGACGGAGATAGCCTGATCCTTTTTTTCTATATTTTCCATGGCCACCGTAAAGGAAATGGCCTGGGGCAGACCCCCGGGGCCTTTCAGGAGCAGTTTTCCCTGGTTGATCGCAAGACCTCCCAGCCTTTCAGCCGGTATAGCGTCTAAAGTCAACGGTGGTGAATCAGAGGCCTCCACCTCTTTTTCAAGCGCCGGGATAAGCTGTGCGAGAACAAGCGGTTCTTCCAAAACAGCCTTTTTCAGGGAGATGCGACCCCTTACAAGATCCATCAGATTGGGATACAATTCAAGGGATGGAATCTTGATCTTGTTGTTCTTGTGCTCAACCTCCAAGGCAGTAAAGACGACTGTGGGCATGGGAAAATAGCGAAATTCCACGTCATCAAAATTGATTTTTGCGCCCAGGTGTTTACGCGTGATCTCCTCAATATTTGCATTGATATAGAGCCCTGCTCCAAAAAGAATAATGACCAAGCCTAAGATGCAGGACGAGACGATTATAAGCAGCTTTTTCATCTTGATACCCCCTTTGGAAAAGTGAGCTGTAAGATATACATGAGGTAAAAGACGGCTTCAAAAGGGACGGGAAGAAACCAAATAAATGTAAAAGGGTAAATAAACGGGCGCTAACCCGAATCTTTCTTGTTCGGCAAGATCCGGGCTAACGATATCCCGCTGATTTTTGGCTGTGGAACTTTCTCACTTTAACAGAAACACTACTTTTGCCTCGGCCAGTATATTGCTCTTCTTGTCGTGTACATAGATGGCCGCGGCGTCGTCGGCGGATATCTTGGCGTTTGTGCTTTTGACGACAGAGATACCCTTTAAGGTCATGGGGCTCTTGCTCCCCCAGCTTGCCAGTAAGGCCTTGGCCTTATTGGGGTCTGTGGTGAAGCCCCCACACCCTCTCTCCACCAGAACACTACTGAGTATTTTTGAAGGGTCAAAGACTATTTCGTCTTTTTCCGTAACGATCGTGTTAACCAAGGCAGGTCTGAATTGAAACGCACGCACGTCAACGATGATCCCGTCATAGGAGGTTTTTAACTCAGAAGGTCGGGCCACCTCCGGTTTGACCTCCGGTTTAGGCGCCACTTTGTGCTCCGGTTTTGCTTCAACCACCGGCGTTTCTTTTGGAGGTGGGGAAGGTGAGATGACTTTTGGAATCAGTTTTGGCTTGTAATATGGCCCCGGCTTAGGCATCAAATTGTTGGCCTTCATGAGGGGCAAAACGATGTCATAAAGCCCCCCCTTGCCGCGGATGTGAAGCCGCATGCAGACCTCGGCATATCCTCTGTTACCATAGAATTTTTCGCCACACTTCGTTGCCCCCCGCAAAAAGCCATCTACGGAAGTACGGATCTGATCGGCGTGCAGCATACCGTCCCTCACTGTAGTCTGGCCGTAAAGGCGAAGTCCTTCAAGGACCTCTAACAGGTCACGCTGGGCGACAACCGTTGCTGCTCTCATAGCCCTATAGCGGGTCTGTCCTTCTTCGGATGCTCCGACCACCTGGATATACCCTTCCTCAAAGATTTTTACAGGGCTGTTTATTGTCTCCCAACCCCCTGCCCATGTCCCCGTGACAAAGATGAGCACGCTCAGAAAAATGACAATGGTTCCAAAAGTCCTTTTCATTGTAAGCCTCCTTCCCTTAGTGGATGTTCATAACATTTCTAAGACGCATGACAGCCAACAGCAGTTCAGCGCCATCCGCGTAATCATCTGACCGAAATGCCCCTGAAAGATCCGATTCCATAAGTCCTCTGGTCACTACATTCATGACGGAATTAAAAGATGAAGCAGTGGGAGGGACATCCGGAAACGGGGAATTTTTTTGCCCGTAGTACTTGGTGGCCAAAGATTCATCTCCGGTTATCTTTATGAGCAGATCCTCCAGAACAAAGGCCAATTCTCTTCGGGTTACCGGTCTTTCAGGATAAAAGAGATAGGCCTTTGAGGTCTTATCATAAAGAGGCTCAAGCCCGCGTAATCCCCATTTCAATACGATGAGAATCTCGGGTTTAAACATATTGTTGACGACATCGGCAGGCACAAAAGATGCCTTGGATTCTTTTCTGGGGGCGGCAATCCGGCCCGCCAGAAATCGATCCAGATGAATCTCGTCTACGAGGAGGGCTGCCACATCCGCTCGGACAACCGCATCCTTTACGGCAATACGCTTGGCCACGTCGGTCAGGGTGAAGTTGGTAGCCGCCCGGGTGATTTTCTGAACCCTCTTATAGAGCTTGTTTGCAGGTTCGTGCCATTTGCCCGGGGATGACCCCAGAACCTTTGCCAGGGTTGCCTCTGCATCCCTGAACTTAAGGGCCTTGAAAAAGGCAAGACCCATAAAATAATGGGCCGCCTCTCTGGTCCGGTAGTAGGGAAGTTCTTCCGTTTTGACCTTGTCCAGGTTAAGGGCTCTATTATAATAGTTATTTGCCTTCTTGATCCATTTTTTTGGTTTGGCATTCGTGTAAACCCGGATGGCCGTTACCCGCACAATGAACTTCTGTGAGTCCCCCTCGGTCTCATCTTCGGCGTCGTCCAGTAGGGCAATGGCCCTTTCAAATTCCACCGATCTATGTTCCTTGTCCTTCTCTGCTCCGGTCCTCAAGGCCGCAACAAGAGCCTTTCCTGCAAGGGCAGGAGCATAATCGGGCTCCAATTTGAGGGATCTGTTAAATCTAACAGAAGCCTCTTCCAGGTCATTTTTGTCGATGAGTTCCATTCCCATGAGATAATGGTGGGCCGGGTTGTCTTCCTCTGAGAGTGGCGTTACACGTTTTTGCGCGCAACCACTCATCAACCAGACAAGCCCCAGGACAAATACCAATGCGAGATGTTTTTTCATGGCTCCCCCTTTTTTTTTAGCGGGTTACGGTTTATGGTTTCTCTCTATTTTTCCTTTATCTTGGTTTCCATTCTTGCAAGCGCTTCCAGATAGTCCTCGTACATTGATACCTGATATTTCTGTGCTATGGCATAGCCCCAGACCTGAGGATAGTTTATAAAAAGACCGGCAAATCTTTTGGCCAGAATTTTGGCTCTCTTCTTGGCGTCAGGGCCATTTGCTATACCCTGGGCGACCAGATAACCCATGCTGTTTGCAATCTGGTATGTATTCAGCTTGGCAAAGACCAGTATGTCATCCACCATCTTGACCGTCAAGGCCATCATTGCAGCGGAGATCTGTGAAAAGCCGTCGTTTATGTAATTTGCAATCTCCAGGAGTTTTTTTGCTTTTTTTACCTTTTCCAATGTGACTTCAATCGTGCCGGTCGCTTCCTTATAGAGCTTTTGCTGTATGGCAGACTTGGTTTCCACCTCTCTTTCCAATTCTTCTTCCTTTTTTTCGAGGCGGGCCGTTGCTTTTTCGGACAGGTCTTTTTCCTTAAGCCGAGCCTTTATCTCTTCCAGGTCTGCCTCGGCGACCTGAACCTCATCGTCCACCATTTTGACAGCGTCGCGAATATGGTCCGGAAGAAGTGTATAAAATACTTCTTCAAAGGTGCCCAGATTTTCCCCTTCCACAACCCTGATACATTCGAGGGGCATTTTCAGGTCTACCCAGGTCTGTAGCCCCTTTTTCTCAAAGATATACTCGTTCAGCCCTTCCTCTGTTGGAAGATTGAAAAATGTGCATTCTTCTTTGATCTGAACACCCCTGCATTCCTGAGACCCCGGCCCGAATCTATCCAAACCCTGCCCGTAATAAGGACATTTGCAACCAAAGGGATAATAGCTCACCACCGATTTTGCATGTTCATAATACCGGCCCATTTCCTTGGCAGCCTCTATAATAAGCGTGGCCCTGGCAGCAATGATCGCGCGGGCCAGAAGGGCATTTGTCCCACCCGGCCCCACATACCCGAAATAAAGGGCAGGGTTGTAGAATTTGAAAAAATAGAAATCTTTTTTCAAGAGACCGGTCAGACAGGCATCATATTTTTTTCGAGCCTTTTTGTCCCTGTCTGCCGGGTCCTTGGAATAACTGTTTAGCATTTCCGGCCACGGGTCTTCCAAAGAGATAGGTGTCCGTTTGAGGAGCATTTGGTTCACTTTGGTCATCGCGGCAAGTTCATCCAGAAAGACCAGATCCATCTCCAGTTCCATCACGGGATTTATGGCCTCGGACACCTTAATGCCTGTCATCTGCTCTATGGCCTGCAGACAACCCGTAGTGAACAGCAGGAGGGAGAGCAAACATAAGAGTTTTTTCATCAGACTGCCTCTTTTAACAGACAAGGTTTTCTAATAGCTCTTTGGTGCCCGGTATTCGTCAAGGGATTTGCCTGTGGCCTTCTGACGTTTGAAAGAGTCAAAAAAGGTGTCCAGTTCGTAAAAGACATCTTTCATGGCCCTCTGCATGTCCACATCCCCAGGGTTCAGGATCGCAGCCCGCCGATAAAAATCAGCGGCCTTTTTTAGATAACCCACCTGCGTCTTCTGATCATTAGCCGAATTCCAGGCCATACATTCCAGTGAAACGCCGGCATTATAGAGCAGGGCCGAATCCTTGCATTTGGGGTCATTCGCCACGGGCTTAACCACCTCATAGCCCCCCCGGCAGTTGCCGGCATCGATCATCTGGGCCGCCTGCGTCGCCAATTCTCCATCTGTTTTGACGGGCCGCAGAACACTGCTTTTGACGGGCACAAATTGCCGAACGACCCGCTTCACTGCCTCTTTCACCATGGCTTCTTTTATTCGCAGGGGGGAAAGCAACCGTTCCTTTTTGTAAGTGGGTGCGGCATATTGCTTTTCTATCAGGATAGGATCACTTGTCGAACACTCAAGCATGCCCGCCTGCCGTATGGAAAAACT
>JAUVRS010000023.1 GCA_030597505.1 Desulfobacteraceae bacterium | reverse complement strand
GGAAAGGGTAAACCATGTGGAAAAAGGAATTGGCGGTTGCCGAAAAGGCCGCAGAGGCGGCCGGCGAGATCCTGACGGATCTCTTCGGAAAGGTGCGTCACATCCAAAAAAAGGGTAAGATAGACCTGGTCACCGAGGCAGACCTGCGGGCGGAAAAAGCCATCCTGAAAATCATACGGAAAGCTTTTCCAAGAGATAATATCCTCTCCGAAGAGGCTGGCAGAGACAGGAGGACCTCAGACCGAACCTGGGTTGTTGACCCCCTGGACGGGACTGTCAATTTTGCTCATGGGTTTCCTTTTTATGCCGTCTCCATTGCCCTGGAGATTGAAGGCGAAATGGTTGTGGGAGTGGTCTATGCACCCCTTACAGGTGAATATTTTGAGGCATCAAAAGATTCTGGGGCCTTTCTGAACAAAAAGCCGATTTGGGTCTCCAGGACCCAAACCATGGTGGACGCCCTTCTGGCAACCGGTTTCCCTTATGATATCCACGAGCGACCCAGGAAGGTCATGGAACTGTTTGAGAAAATGGCAGTCAGGGCTCAGGGCGTTAGAAGACCCGGGTCCGCTGCCCTGGACCTGTGTTATGTGGCAGCCGGAAGGCTGGATGGTTTCTGGGAAAAGGGTCTTGAGCCGTGGGATTCTGCCGCGGGCATGGTTATCATAAAAGAGGCGGGAGGCATACTTAGCACCTTTGAGGGAAGCCCCTATTCACCATACCTAAAAACCATTGTGGCTGCCAACCCGGTTATACACCGGGAGATGATGCGTGTCGTGAACAGTTGAGATCAGACATCAGATGACAGCGAAATTTAGGGCTTGCGCAAAAGGGCATATACCTCTTCCGTGGAAAGACCGTGAATCCGGACCAATTTCTGGCTTGACTGCTCTCCTGAGATAATATCCACACTCCCTTTTGAAACCGCCAACCGTTTGGCAAGCAGCTCTTTCAATGCCTTGTTAGCCCTTCCTTCAACCGGTGGAGCGGTCAGCTTCACCTTTATCATTTTTTCCTCAAAACCAACGATCTGATTCCTCGAGGCCCTTGGGATCACCTTTACCTTTATGACGGCATCGGATCGGGTTTTTGAGGGTTGTCGGTTTGTCATAGGTTACTTGTCATTGGCTTTTTACCAGGAGCCAGGGGGTGAGGGGCGAGATTTAAACGCCCGTTCCCGGAGCGATTTCTATGACCCCATTCGCATGGCCAATTCGGCCAGGCTCCTGACCAGAAAAGCCTGGACAAATATGATGACCAGGATCACGATGATGGGTGAAAAATCCATTCCCCCCAGGCTTATGGGGAGTCTTCGTCTTATTGGATGGAGGACGGGCTCTGTGACAGAGTTCAGAAACCGAACGATGGGGTTGTATGGGTCGGGGTTGACCCAGGAGATCACCGCCCGGCCAATAATGATCCACATATAGAGTGTCAAAGCAATGTCAATTATTTTCGCTACTGCACCCAAAAAATTTCCGATTATAAACATATCTTCTCCTTGTATTTCGTCCTTGCAACTTTCAAGAAAAAGGTTTTGGGGTAACCACTTTGTCCTCCCCATGAGCCATAAGACAGATTGCGTATGTCGGAGCAGTCCGTAAGCCGGGTCCTGTTTCCCGAAGCAGTCACCCGCTTTCGGGACAATGACCATTCATCTAGCCCCGTTATTGCTAACGGGGTCAAGCGACCTACCCGGGAACTCGAGCGGACCACCCTCGGGCGTTCCCCTATTTGGTCTTGCTCCAGGCGGGGTTTACCAAGCCCCCGCCGTCACCGGCGGGGCTGGTGAGCTCTTACCTCACCCTTTCACCCTTACCTCGACGGATATACATGATATCCGGCGGGGCGGTTTCCTTTCTGCGGCACTTTCCTTCCCGTCACCGGGACTGGGCGTTACCCAGCGCCTTGTCCTGCGGAGCCCGGACTTTCCTCCCCCCCGTCAGAACGACAGGGCAGCGATCATTTGTCCTACTCCAACATACGCTCCTTTATGATCACAGATTGCTGAGAAGGGTTTTAAATGGCTTCCACGTTTTTGAGACCTGCGTCTGTCCCGCGAAAAGCTCACATGAAGAAGAGATTTCAGCCAAGTTCCCAATGATTTCGGGCTCCGCGGGGTTTGGACATTGTTTCCACCGGTGTTATTCAGAAGGTACGGTTTCACCCTGCAATTGCTTGTCTTCGCCCCAGTAGATGATCCGCAGACAATTGGGACAGGCCATAAGCCCCTCTCCCCTAATCAATTCATTAAATTCCTGCGTGGGAATCCCTATGTGGCACCTCTGGCAGACCCCCTTGATGACCGGGCTTACGGCGAACCCTGAGTTATTTTTTCTGAGGGAGTTGTATCGCCCCAACAATTCAGCGTCAACGGCCTTGCAGAACTGGCTCCGCTCCTTTTCAAGCATCTCCAGGTCTCTCTCAAGGGCCTTCAATTCCTTGGCAACATTTTCCCGATCCTGTTCAACCTTTCCCTTGAATTCCTTAATTCTTTTCTTCCCGGCAGTGTACTCGGTCTCCAGTTCCTCGATCTCCTCCATGATCTCTATGGCCCCGTCCTCCAAATGAATTTTTTCTCGTTTCAAGGCATCAATCTCTTTGAGGGCCGCCTGATATTCCTTGTTAGACTTGACATTATCCAACTTTATGCCGCTCTTAACCACTCGGCTTTCGAGATCTTCGATTTTCTGTTCAACCTCTCGTCTGTCCTTTTTGCATGCCTCATGCCGATTCAGCTCTTCCTCAAACTGCCATTCGAGGACCTTTAGCTCTTCCATAAGCCCCCGGATTCTCATAGGGCCCTCCTCTTTTTTGCTCACTAGCTCCCCGATCCGGGTATCACAGTCCTGCAGGTCTATTAATATTTTGATCTGTTTTTTCAATTCATTCACCTCACCAAGGGATAGTGGTTAATTGTTTGCCGTTTGTGTTTAGCGGGCTGGAGGAGACAAAGGATCGACTTCATCCTCATCCACTTCAAGACCCACTTCCCAACCTTTCGCCGCGAACCTCTCTCTCAGTATCCTGCCAAACACCCTAAACGCGGTCCTTTCCGTAGCGAAATGCCCTGCATCAATCAAGGCAATCCCAAGGAACTCCGCCTCCAGGGCATGATGATGGCTTACATCCCCCGTCAAGAAAAGGTCCGCCCCCCGTGCAGACGCGACAGCGGCCAGGTCTCCCCCTGCGCCCCCCACCACGGCCACTTTATGAATCTTTCCGCCTGCTTTGCCGCAAACAGTCAAATTTCCTGATCCGAGGATTTGTTGTATCATTTCTGCTACAGCAGACAAATCAATCGGCTCGGGCAGCATGCCTATCCTCCCCAGTCCCGCACCATCTTCCCTGTCCATTTCCCTCAGCACCTCGACATCCTGAAGTCCCATGAGATCTGCCAATATATCGTTTATGCCTCCCCTAGCTGCATCCAGGTTTGTATGAGCTGAAACCACAGAGATGTTTCCCTTTATCGCCTCCAAGATGACTTTACCAGGATAGGAATTGGTATCCACACTTGAGATGGGTTTGTGGATCAGGGGATGGTGAGTAAATAGAAGTTGTGCATCGCGCCTGCACGCAGCCTTCACGGATCTCAAGGTCGGGTCAAGGGAAAGGAATACCTTTCTGATCTCCTGGAGGCGGGAACCAAGCTGGAGACCTGGATTGTCCCACTCTTCGGCCAGCCGTGAGGGCACCAGCTCTTCCAGCAGATCCAGGATATTTTTTAGCGTGGGGGTCATAAATTACTGATACCTTTCTGCCTTGGGCAGAAATTTAAAAGGGCGCATCCTGTACGGATGCGCCCTTAAAGAGATTATCCCTCACCTCCTGGGTAAGATGGTTTTTGCTTCATTCCCAACCAGGACAAACCGGGGTAGGAAGTCGAAGTCAGCAACTTGAGATGATCTAGGATTTCGGCATTGCCCTTATTTATTATGACAACTCTTGAGTAAAACGGGTTTTTCACTTTAGGTCACTTTAATCATTCGTACTTTGCTATGGCCATACGGTTCTCAAACCGGATGAATTAATTCCTGCCACAAAAGAACGAAATTTACACCTGACGGACAAGGAACACCATTTACAACCAATTTATGGTGGGCCCACCTGGGTTCGAACCAGGGACCTACCGGTTATGAGCCGGTGGCTCTTCCAGCTGAGCTATGGGCCCCATATCCATTCCAAACACAAATAAAATGCGCACCAGACCCCAATTTGTCAAGAAAAATCCGCATCCCCCCCTCCGGCACCCCCTAAAGCTCTTTGTTCTCCATAAAGCTCTTCAATTTCCGGCTTCTGCTGGGGTGTCTCAATTTCCTGAGGGCCTTGGCTTCTATCTGCCTGATGCGCTCTCTTGTTACGCTAAAATCACGCCCGACTTCCTCCAGTGTGTGATCCGCTTTTTCACCGATGCCAAATCTCATCCTGACAACCTTCTCCTCCCTGGGAGTCAAGGTTCTAAGGGTTTTTCTGGTCTGTTCTGCCAGACCAAAGTTGACGACGGCGTCTCCCGGGGAGATGACCCTCTTGTCCTCTATAAAATCCCCCAAATGGCTATCTTCTTCTTCTCCAATGGGTGTCTCAAGAGAAATGGGTTCTTTAGCAATCTTTAAGACCTTTCTTACCTTATCGAGCGGAAACTCCATCTTTTCCGCAATCTCCTCCGGGGTGGGTTCACGACCATGCTCCTGGACAAGATAACGGGATGTTCGTATGAGCTTATTGATTGTCTCGATCATGTGGACCGGGATACGAATGGTCCGGGCCTGGTCAGCAATGGCCCTGGTAATCGCCTGTCTTATCCACCAGGTGGCATAGGTGCTAAACTTATACCCCCGCTGGTATTCAAATTTGTCCACGGCCTTCATCAGACCGATATTCCCCTCCTGGATAAGATCCAGAAACTGAAGCCCTCTATTGGTATATTTCTTGGCAATGCTCACAACGAGTCTCAAATTGGCCTGGATCAGTTCCTGTTTCGCCAATCGGGCCTTCCTCAGGCTCTTCTCCACATCCCGGAGTCCATTTGCCAGCTGCCGGGGGGGCATGTTGGTCCGGTCTTTAACCTGCTTAAGGATCTTCTGAGCACTCTCCACCCTGGATTTTATCTCCAGGAGTTCACTCTTTCTGATCCCGATGGTGGCAATGACCTTGTCCTTGCCACCAGATTTGGGTATCTCCTCAAAGCATTTTTTTAGATAGGAAAGAGACCTTCCCCCGGCCTGTAACATGCACTCTGCAATATCTTTTTCCGCATGCTCAACCTCTTGAACACATTGCCTGAATTTCTCGACCATCAGTTCCAGCTGATCCTTTTCCAGACTGAATGAACTGAGCCGTTTCATCAGTTTTTCCTTGTCCTTTTTTATCTCGGCGGTAAGTTGCGTCTTTCTCTTTTTTGTACAGCGAACCCTGGACATTTCTCGCCTCTTTTGCCTGACACCCTCATGTAATCCCCAGATCTCATCGATCAGGCCTATGAGAGATTCCTTTTTCTGGCCTAAATGCATATGATTGTCATCGTCTTCCAGGTCATTGATTACATCTTTCAGCTTAATCTGTTCTTCTTTCAGGCTTTCCCCAAGCTCATATATATGCTCCACTCCCACACAGCAATCCAGAAGAGTTTCCAGAGCTCCCTTTTCACCGCTCTCGAGCCTTTTGGCAATCTCGACTTCCCCCTCTCTGGTGAGCAGTGAAATACACCCCATCTCCTTCAAATACATCTTGACAGGGTCTGAGACTCTGGAGGCGGCATCAGGTGTCTCCACACGGGAGTTTTCCTTTTCTTCGGCCTTTACCTTCTCTTTTTTGTCCTGTCTCTTTTTTTCAATCTCCTTTTTGGATTCTTCATCTACCACCATGATATCAAGTTCTTCGAACATTATCAGCAGATCATCAATATGCTCCTCTGAGGACACGATTTCATGGGACAGGTCCCCGTTCATCTCTTCATAAGTAATATACCCCTTGTTTTTGCCCATATTGA
The DNA here is from genome assembly GCA_030597505.1 of Desulfobacteraceae bacterium. Classification (GTDB taxonomy): domain Bacteria; phylum Desulfobacterota; class DSM-4660; order Desulfatiglandales; family Desulfatiglandaceae; genus JABMQV01. Next base: position 9,870 of record JAUVRS010000023.1, on the reverse strand, counting down.
TCAATCGTCTCAAATTGACCATATCGGTATTTTTTTTCATTGTATCTACCTCCCCCGACCTTGCGTTTCTCTCTCGGACCTCACCGGTCCTTGAGCTTTCAGTTTTAGTAGCTTGTTGAGACTCTCAATGTCCCCTTTGGCCATCTTGAGGGACTCTGACAGTCTCCTTTGGTACGCCTTTCTCTCAATCTCCCTGACGGCCTGCTCCACTTCTCCCGCTGAATAAAAAGAACGGCCTACCAGTACCTCCCGGAGTTTTATACGGGCGGCCTCGCTTTCAAAGTCATTTTCCAAATTTTCGGGTGAAACCGATATATTCTCACGGTATTTCTGAAAAAAGGTCTCTACAATCTGTGTCACCGTTGGATCCGAAATAAGAATCGTACTCCCGCACTCAATAAGCCTTGATGCAACATCCGGGTGATGCACCAGGAGGTTCAGGAGCTGGAGGTCCCCATAATTCTTTCCGGCAGCCTGGGGTAAACTCCTCTCCTTCAGATCTCTCCCGGTCCCCTTCTGAAAAGGCTTTTTGCCAAGAGCTCTCAGTTCAGAGAGGAGGGCCTCTTCCCGAACCCCGATCCTCTCGGCCATCCGCCGTATATACAGAGAGCGCTGGGCTGCACTCCGTAAGGCCGACAAAACTGGAAGGATCTCTTTCAAGGCTTGGACTTTTCCCTCCACATCCCCCTTTCCCCGCGCCAGCCTTTTCTCCAGGTAATAGTCAAACATAAAAGGGGCCCGCTCCAAAAGTTCCCGAAAGCGGTCCAAACCCTCTGTATTCACAAAGCTGTCCGGATCGTGACCACCCGGCAGTTCCACCGCCCTGGCGCTGAGGCCCTCGTTCAAAAAGACAGGAAGGCTTTTTAAGACGGCACTAACCCCCGCCTCATCGGGGTCAAACACCATAACGGCCTCTCCGGCAATTCCCTTTATTTTCCGGATGTGGTCACTGGTCAGAGCCGTTCCAAGGGTCGCCACCACCTCCCCCAGACCGTGACCCCTCAGCGCCAGGAAATCCATGTAACCTTCAACAACCACGGCCCTTCCCGTTTCCCTCATTGCTGAATGGCTTGAATGGAGACCATATAGAGACTTGCCTTTATGAAAGATCGGGGTCTCGGGCGTGTTAAGATATTTGGGGAGAGACTCATCCAGTACCCTGCCCCCAAAACCCACAACCTTCTCACCCCTCCTCAGATCAAAAATGGGGAATATGACCCGGCCCCTGAACCGATCGTAATGCCCCCCCTTTTTTCCCGGTATGATGACACCCGCCTCAACAGCTCCGCTCAGCTCCCTGTTACGCCCCCTGAGGGTATTTACCAGCCCCCCCCACTCATCCGGTGCATATCCCAGACGAAACTCAGAGATTATTTCCTCCGATATAGACCTTTTTCTGAAGTAATCCCTGGCTGCTTTCCCTTTGACAGGGTCCTTTAGCGATTTCTGAAAATAGACGGCTGCCGCTTCATTTATCCTATAAATCTCCTCCCTTTTTCTTGACTTCTCCTTTTCTTCGGTCCGAGAAAACCCTTCCGAAATGGTAATATTATATCGTTCTGCCAAGTCCCGCAGGGCCTCTGGAAAGGTGGCGCCGTGATATTCCATCCAGAAGGAAAAAACATCTCCACCTTTCTTGCACCCAAAACAATGGAAGGTATGACGCTCTGGGCTCACCGTGAAGGACGGTTCCTTTTCCGCATGAAAAGGGCATAGCCCCACATGGTTCCGGCCAGCCTTGCGGAGCTGCACGTACTGGCCAATGAGTTCCACAATATCAGCGGTCCTCTTTATCTCTTCCCTGGCAGACTCATAAGAGGTCATCACAGCTCCACAACAGTTATTGCCTCACCGCCAAACCTTGAATCCGCACTGGTTACCTTCTTTATAAAAGGAACATTCTTCAGATGGGCGCGGATGGCATCCCTTAATCTTCCTGTGCCAAACCCATGAATGATCCTAAGGGTCAAATCCCCTTCCACCAGGGCCCGGTCTATTCTCCTGTCAATCAGGGGTATGGCATCGTCCACCTTGCACCCAATCACATTCAGTTCCCTCTGGGAAGACCTTTCAGGGTCCCAGGTGACCGTCCCAACCGCTTTATACGGCGTCGCCTCCCCGGTATCCCGCACCGTCTCAAGGTCCTTGATATCGCAAAGGGCATTAACATTTCCGATCATAATCTGGGCACGCCCGGTCGAAAAATCCACTGTCTTGATTATCCCTTTCCGTCCGAGTGTTTTGTATCGGACCGATTGTCCTGGTCGTAACTCTTCGGCCCTTGCAGAGAACCCTTCATCAGCTCCCATTTCAATTTGGCTCAAGAGACGATCCGTTGTTTCTTTGTACTTTTCGACTGCCTGGGACTGTGACCCCTGCCCTTTTCTCTTTAAGAGATTTATGGCCTCTTTAAAAGCCACCTGCGCCTCTCTTATTGCAGCCTCCGCCTCAACTCTTTTGGCCTCCAAAAAAGACTTCTTTTCCTCACCCAGCTCAACAAACCGCTCTCTCATCACTCTCTTGGCAGAATCATAGGTTTTTCTGGCACTCTCTGCTTCTTTTTTTTCGGACTCGGCTTCTCCCCTCAGGCGATCCAGTTTTTCTATGAGCCGATTCAGATGGACTTCATCCTTATCCAGATATTTCCTGGCCTCTTTAATGATATCTCCCGGCACCCCCATATCCCGGGCAACCTCCAATGCGTGGCTCACACCCGGGGACCCGTACCTCAGCCTGAAAGTCGGACGACCTTTCTCTGTATTGAATTCCACAGAGGCATTAGCAGCATGATTATTTAAAAGGCCATATGTTTTCAACCGATTCAAGTGGGTGGATACGGCCACGCTTGCCCCCTGCCCCGAAAGATGGTCCAGGGTGGCCATGGTCAAGGCAGCCCCCTCATTGGGATCAGTTGCCATCCCGGGCTCATCAATAATGACAAGACTTTTCCGGTCCGCATTTTCCAGCATATATCTCAAATGGGCCGCATGAGCCGAAAAGGTACTGAGGCCACTCTGTATATCCTGATCATCTCCAATATCAGCCATGATCCGGTCAAATACCGGAAGACGGCTGCCTTCCTCCGCTGGGATATGGATCCCGGCCTGGGCCATAAGGCACAATATCCCCAACGTCTTCAGAGCGACGGTCTTCCCGCCCCTGTTAGGTCCTGAAATAATCAGCACGTTCCGGTTGCCATCAAATCTGATATCCACAGGTACAGGCGGGTCCTTATCTCGATCTGTTTTTCTCTTATCCAAAGCCAGGAGAATCGGGTTTATGGCCCCCTTGAGCTCAACACGATTGTCTCCACCGATCTCGGGCATCACACAAGACATCTCTTCGCTGAACCGTGCCCTCGCAGACAGGCTGTCAAGCCTGGCTATCAAGGACTGACAATAGTCCAAGTCATCTGAAAAATCCCTCACCATGGCGGTGAGACCGACCAATATTCTGTATTCCTCGGCCTTTTCCTCTTGCCCCAATTCTGCCATCCGGTTATTGTCCTGGATTACCTCAACCGGCTCAATAAAACAGGTGGCCCGGGTCTGGGAATAGTCGTGGATAATCCCCTCGATTCGAGATCGATGATCGGTCCTGAGAGGGATAACATACCTGCCATCTCGGATTGTCACCGGGTCATCATGCCCGTCACCCTTAAGCCCGGCTGATCTCTGGATGCCCTGAAGCCTTTTCTGAACCTCAGCTCTCAGCCCCACTTTTTTTCCCCGGATCCGTTTCAGGGCAGGACTTGCCGAGTCCTTGATTGCACCACCTGGAGAAATGGACCGCTTTAGCCCCTCCAGCAAGAGGCTGCACCTCGGCATATTTCTAACAATCGCGTAAATTTTCGGGCACAATGATTTGCTGGCCTCAATAAACTTTCTCGATTCCCGTGAGGCCTCCACGACCTGAAAAACAGCTAAAAGCTCATCAGGGGCCAGACATGCCCCCTGTACAAGGGATTTTTTCAAGACAAATGTTATCTCTTCAAGCTCTGAAAAGAAAAAAAACCCCTTCACTTTCAGAAGAAGCCTCATCTCTGACACCAGCCTCAGCTCGCTATTAACTATTATGGGGTCACTGGATGGTTTGATGGATAGGCAGTCTGAACGGCCCACCGCACAGGAGGCGTAGCAGGCCAAGATATCCAACAAGCGATTGTATTCAAGAACCCGATAGGTATGTTCAATCATGCAGGCTCTATCAAATATGGGTATGGACTTTAGCTTAATAACTTCCGGGTTATCTCGTTTACCTCTTTGCCCTGGACCTTTCCCGCCATCCTGGCCATGGCCAGCTTCATTATCTTTCCCAAGTCCTTTTGAGAAACGGCAGAAAGTTCAGCAATAATCTCCCGGATTGTTTTCTCAATTTCCTCTTGGCTTAACTGTTGGGGCAAATAATCGTAGAAGATCTTGACCTCTTCTTCTTCCTTGGTCGCCAAATCCTCCCGGCCCCCATTCCTGAATTCTTTTATTGCCTCTTTGTTCTTTCTGATCAGCGAAGAGATAATCGCCTGGGTCTCCTCATCCGTTAGCTCACGCCCTTTTTCGATCTGTTTATTCTTGAGGGAGGCCTTAAGCATCCTCAGACAGGATGTCCGCACAGGGTTTCTTCCCTTTATGGCATTCTTCAGGTCTTCTGTGATCCTATCATTGAATGACATGATATCTTATGTCCGAAGTCAAATGTGGATTGGCAAAAGACTATTCAAGACAATCTACTATTATATTTCATTTTTATTTTAAAGTCAACCTTTAACTGCACTGCGCCTTTTTGGTCATTCTTATAGCCTCAGTCAATTCAAGACTCCCATCATAGAGGGCCCTGCCGGTAATCATCCCGATCACACCATCCTCTGAAAGGGTCAATATATCAGAGACATCCGAAATCCCTGAAATCCCGCCGGATGCAATCACAGGAATCCCGATTGATTTGGCCAGGTTCTTTGTCCCCGCCACATTGGGGCCCGTTCTCATACCATCCCTCTGGATATCTGTATAGATAACCGCCGACACCCCGCGCCCTTCAAACCGTCTGGCAAGCTCCACAGGGGTGAGGTTCACTTCCTCTCTCCACCCCTCCACAGCCACACGCTCTTCCCTGGCATCGATTCCGAGAATGATCTGTCCAGGGAATTTCTGGCTGGCCGCATTAACAAATTCAGGGTCTTTATGGGCAACCGTGCCCAGGATTAGATAATGTAGCCCAAGATCAAAGTAGGCCTCCAGGGTGTGCATGTCCCGCACTCCGCCGCCAAGTTCCACCGGGATGGGGACTGACTTTACAATTCTCCTGATAACATCCTTGTTGACCGGCCTTCCCTGCACCGCCCCATCCAGATCGACGAGGTGAAGCCTCTCGGCCCCGCAATCAGACCATTTCACCGCCATCTCTTCCGGGACGTCTGAAAAGACGGTCTCTTCTGACATATTTCCCTGTCTGAGCCTGACACAACGGCCATCTTTGATATCAATTGCCGGAATAACTATCAAATTACTGGCCCTCACGTTCCCTGATGGATTCCGACATTTCTGTTACAATTTTTTTCAGCCCGAGCATAGCCAGCCTGTAAGCAGTCATCCATTTCCCCCCTCCGTCAATAAAAGTCCCGACGTCAAAGATATTTTCGGACAGGGATCGCTGTGTTTTGTCAAACCGTCCCTTCCAGACAATGGCCCCGTCACCGGGCCTTATGAGATAAAGTGCAAATGCAATCGAGGCGGGGCGTTTGACCGCATAATCTCCCCCCTCCCGCTCTCGCCACCTGTAGATATAACCTGCCAGCACAGCATCTGCCCCAAATCGTTTCCCTACTTTTTGGAGGATCTCCAGAGGGCCTTTTTTCATGCTGGTATCCAGCCCGGCAATGCCCGACAAGACCCCCTTCGCCTGATTCGGAGAAATCAGCTGGTATCGCTCTTGCGCGACCATTTGTTTAAAAAGGGATTCATTCATTTCCCCGACCACAGCTTCCGAAACCGGTCCGGCTGAAAAAACAGCTCCGGTCAGCGGGTCGAGAACCACCTCCGGTTTCTCCCCAGGGGATCTGGCCGCACGAAAACCGACCACAACCACCTTGGTTACGAATCGCAAAGAGCTGTCTTCATCGGGCGATGGAGATGTTGCTTTGTAACAGCCACCGTTCAGAAGAAAACATGCCCCAAACAAAGACCACAAGAATAATCGAGACTTCCCTAAAGCTGTTCCACCCATGAAGCCCCCCTTTTTTTGTTATCGTATCATAACAGCCCTTTTGTCGAAGGCACCTCCCCGCCAAGCCGTTCTTCAAGGGTGCCAGCCTGATCCAGTGCCCTGCCAAAGGCCTTGAAAATGGCCTCTGAGATATGATGGGGGTCTTCCCCCGCTATGAGGTCAACGTGCATAGTGATACCAGCATTTGTAACCAGGGCACGAAAAAACTCCTTGATCAGACCCACATCAAAACTCCCGGTGGTCCTTTTTTTCAATGACACCCTGTAGGAAAGGGCAGGGCGATTGGAGATGTCCATAACCACCCTTGCAAGCGTCTCATCCATGGGGACGATGGCCTCGCCAAACCGTTTTATGCCCTTCATACCACCCAGGGCATCTTTTATGGCCAGGCCAAGACAAATCCCCAGATCTTCCACGGTGTGATGATAATCAACGCCGGTGTCTCCCGTGGCGCTCAACTCCATGTCCATAAAGCCGTGGGCCGTCGTAAGCGTCAACATGTGGTCCATAAAGGGGATATCGGTCGAAATCCGGGATTCACCCCTGCCGTCAAGATTGAGTTTTAGATGGATTTCCGTCTCTTTGGTTTTCCGGTCTATCTTTGCCTCACGTCCCATATGTCACTTCCCATGTCAGTTCTGAGCAAAAAAATGGTGGAGATGAGGGGACTCGAACCCCTGGCCTGTACGTTGCGAACGTACCGCTCTCCCACCTGAGCTACATCCCCACTTGCTAATTTTACGTTTTGTGTTTCGGGTTGAATTTTTTATCTCTTTTCTATTTTTTTATTATAAGGAATTTGATCATTAAATCAATACCTTTTTGGGTCTTTTGATGATTTCTCAATAAGTTGAAAGGGAATAATCGGAGGGGAAGCTGCAGTGGTTTTGGGTTTGTTGATAATTTTCCTCTTGCGGAGGCCAAACCATTTGACATTCCCCATGGTTGTGATAAAAATATTGACGTGCCCCCGTAGCTCAGGTGGATAGAGCTCCAGATTCCTAATCTGGGCGCCGCATGTTCGAGTCATGCCGGGGGCACCACCTTCTGCATCAAAAATCCGGTATGTTGTGCAGCCCTCACCCCGCCATCTCACCCAACCATCCATCACCGCACAAAATTAGGGTTGACTTGGGTAAGTTATTTTTTTATACTTAGTATTTAAGTTTTTTAAGGAGTGAACACTTATGTATGCGGTTATCAGTACGGGTGGCAAACAGTATCAGGTGGCCCCGGGCGATGAAATACGGGTTGAAAAACTGTCAGGGTGGGCAGGAGACCCTGTGGAATTCAACAAGGTCCTGCTGACCTCTGATGGCGAAAACGTACAGGTTGGCAGACCATATCTAGAAAATTCAAAGGTCACCGGACATATCGCCCTACAAGGAAAAAATACAAAGATCGTGGTCTTCAAGTACAAGAGAAGGAAGGGCTACAAGAGAAAACAGGGGCACAGACAGCAGTTTACCCTGGTCAAAATCAAAGATATTGGAACCTAGCCCGAAAACATTTAAGACAAGAGGTAATAAGCAAAATGGCACATAAAAAAGCTGGCGGAAGTTCCCGAAACGGGAGAGACAGCGCCGGTCAGAGATACGGGGTAAAGAGGTATTCCGGTCAAACGGTACGTGCAGGGAACATCCTCATCCGCCAAAAAGGGACAAAGATACACCCGGGCGAAAATGTGGGGCTTGGAAGGGATTACACTATCTTCGCCAAGATCGACGGGATCGTTGCCTTTGAACGTCTTGGTAAGACCCGAAAAAAGGTGAGCGTATACAACGCCTAAACAGCGTCAGCCATTTAAAGAACCCCTTTTTGCCCAATTTCTCCGTCATCCCCCTCCCGCTGTACGGCGGGACTCGAGATTCCAAAAACATATCCATAGGGTTAAGACCTTCGCGTTTCCAGTTCTTGAATGTACCGACCGAGGGAAGCGTTCTTCAAATACTTCAATACATGGAGAAAGATAAAAAGAGGCTTTTGTTCCTCTCTTTAAATCGAAGATGGGCTTTTTGGATGAAACGCTAATTACGGTAGCATCAGGGGATGGGGGAAAGGGCTGTGTCAGCTTCAGGAGAGAAAAATACGTACCAAAGGGGGGTCCTGACGGGGGAGATGGTGGCAATGGCGGCAGTATCATCGTAAGGGCAACCAGAAAACTTACCACCTTAACCGACTACAGATCCCGCAAACACTTCAGGGCAGAGAATGGTGGACCTGGTAGGGGAAAAAATCGGACCGGAAAAAATGGCATAGATCTCGAAATTCCAGTTCCATTGGGCACCACCGTCGAAGACCCTTTTTCAACCCAGGTAATTGCCGATCTGGTCCGTGACAACCAGGAAATAGTTCTCGTCACCGGCGGAACAGGGGGAAAGGGGAACCGACACTTTGCCACTTCCACCAACAGGGCACCCAGGATCGCGCAACCCGGCCTCCCTGGAACCGAGAAAAGGATCAGGCTTTCCCTCAGGTTCCTGGCAGATGTAGGTCTGATCGGGCTTCCCAATGCCGGCAAATCGACACTGCTCTCCCGTCTCAGCATGGCCCGTCCCAAAGTGGGCAACTATCCTTTTACGACCCTGTTTCCCAATCTGGGTATTATGGCTTCTGACGATGAGAAGGAATTGGTCATTGCTGATATTCCGGGGCTGATCGAAGGGGCAAGCAAAGGCCGCGGGCTTGGCCATCGGTTTCTTAAACACATCGAGCGAACGACCCTTCTCTTACATCTCTTGGACATCACTTATCAGCCCGAAAATGACATTCTCGAGGACTTTTATATGCTCAGAGATGAGATGAAGGCCTACAAGCTGTCATTGACCCAAAAGCCCCAAATGGTTGTGATCAATAAAATGGATCTCCATGGCCCCGAACACAGAAATCCAAGGGAGTTGAAAAAGGCAATAAAGGGCCTGGGGTTGGACTGCCTGGCTGTCTCGGCGTTAACCGGTGAGGGCTTGGAAGAACTAGAAAGAATGATCCTGAAAAAATGCGACCAACGCTTGGACACCGGTTCAGCAGTCTGGTGAAAAATTGGGAAATATCTTGAGAAAAGGACTTTTCAGATCCACAAAAAGGGTTGTGGTCAAGGTAGGAAGCGGTGTGCTGACAGGGTCAGACGGTCTGAACACAACGGTCATTGACCATCTCTCCATCGATATATGCGCTATCAGGAAAAGGGGAATCGAGGTCATCCTTGTATCCTCCGGCGCCATAGCGGCCGGCCTCAGAAAAATTGGCATGTCAAAGAGACCTCAATCCCTGTCACAGCAGCAGGCCATGGCAGCCATTGGGCAGAGTAGTCTTATCATGGCGTACGAAGATGCCTTTGCTCGTCGTGGCTGCAAGGTCGCCCAGATACTGCTCACCCGAGATGATCTCACACACAGACGCCGCTACCTAAATGCACGCAACACCCTCTTTACACTCCTGTCCTGGAAAAATATTCCGATCATCAACGAAAATGACACCGTGGTGGTGGATGAAATAAAATTTGGTGATAACGATAACCTCAGCGCCATGGTAACAAACCTGACCGAATCTCAAGTCTTGGTAAACCTGACCAATATTGATGGGCTTTTCGACAAAGATCCCCGAACCCACGCAGATGCCATCCTCCTTGATGTGGTGGAAAAAGTGGACCGG
>JAUVRS010000190.1 GCA_030597505.1 Desulfobacteraceae bacterium | reverse complement strand
CCGCTCCGGCGTATAATCCATTCATCCGTGGTGTCCACTATGGCTTCAAGATCTTTATTTGACAGTACCCTCTCGGGCATTGATGAACCTGTCCCAATGATATGTGCTTGCTGTGTCATTCCTATTTCCTTATTACAGATACGGGACATGTAACCGTTCCAGTCACATAAATCACCGTTTTTTCAAAAAAACCACATGCTTAAATTGTGGGTTGGAAGGTCTGTATGATCGGAAAGAAAAGAATCTTGAGGGTCCTTTTGGGGGATTAATTCTTTGGAATGCCTATCATAACTCAAATTCTTTCAAATCAATTGCCTTATCGTCCACACGAAGATCATCAATCAACTGAAAATCTATTCCCATTTTCAGGCGACGTTTTGGTAGCCCCATTGCAAGGCCTCGAGGTTGAGGGACAGGAAGGCTTCTTTGTTGTCCTGGACCATGGTTTTTGTGAGTTCGTCCTCGATCTGTTCCAGACCCAGGGCATCTGATTTTCTCAGATAGGCTCCCAGCATGAGGAAGTTGGCCGATTGGCTCGACCCCAGATCGGCCGCCTGTTGGGTTGCCGGGACCTGTACCAGTTCCACATCATCCCGATCCGGGGGCTCGGAGATGAGGGAGGAATCCAGGATGAGCAGACAACCCGGTCGAATCCGATCGGTAAATGATTCGAGGGCATACATACTCATGATTATCAAAGAAGAGGGGCTGTATATGAGCGGAGAGTGGATCGGCTGGCCCGAAAGGATGGCAGTGCCTTCACAGTCGCCGCCTCGGACCAGGGTGGCGTAGGAAGGAAACCAGGTGCCATGGGCGAATTCCTCCAGTCCGGCTCGCATCAAGACTTGCGTGGCCAGCAGAACCCCTTGGCCGCCCAGGCCGGCCATGATCAGTTCGTGGCGTCTCTTACCCTTTTTGCCTGAATTTTCTGTCATCCCAAAAATCTCCCACGATTTTGAAAACAGTTGTCTGGCGGCCTAACAGCGCCGTTGCCCAAACCCTCAAAGTTCAGCTGCCTCGTCCGTTTCGTCTTTAAATACTCCCAAGGGGTATTCGGCTATCATTTTTTCTTCAATCCACTCCAGACTGTCCATGGGGGACATCTTCCATCCCGATGGGCAGGCCGAGAGGACCTCTACAAACCCGTAGCCCAGGCCTTGCATCTGAATCCGCATGGCTTTTGCAAGGGCCTTTTTGGTCTGGTTGACGTTTTTGACGGTGTTCATGGCGCAGCGGGCCGAATAAACTACGTTCTGTAGGGATGTGACCAGTTCGGCCACGTGAATGGGATAGCCTTCCACGTCGTCCCTACGGCCGTGTGGCGTGGTGGTGCTTTTTTGTCCGATGAGGGTGGTCGGGGCCATCTGGCCGCCTGTGGTGCCGTAGTTGGCATTGTTGAGGAAGATGGTTGTCAAGTGCTCGCCGCGAGCCATTGCGTTGATGAGGTCGCCCATGCCGATGGCAGCCAGATCGCCGTCACCCTGGAGGGTAAATACGATTTTTTTGCCAAAATTCGCTGCCTTGACACCGCTGGCGACCTCGGGCGCCCGTCCATGCAGGGCATCTATAAAGTCGATATCCAGATAGGAGTGGATGAATATGCTGCAGCCCACTGCGGACACGCCGATGATGTCGCCTTCAATGCCCAGTTCCTCGATAACTTCGGCCAAAAGCCTGGTCAACACTCCGTACTGGCAGCCCGGACAGTAGTGCCCCGGCTGGTTGACGATCAGTTTAGGCTGAAAACCGACCAGTTTTTCCTGGACCTCTCTGTTTACGTCCATTGGCACACCTCCTCGTAAACCCGTTCGGGAAAGATCATCCCGCCCGAGCCCGACTGATGCCGCATCAAAGTGCCCACAAAATGGAGGGGCAGCCGGTCCCCGATTGCCAGGCGAACGTCTTCGATCATCTGGCCCATGCTGTCTTCCACCACTACGACCCTGGCCCCCCGGGCCGTTTTCTTCAAGGCCTCCTCTGGAAAGGGCCACAAGGTGATTGGCCGGAAAAGGCCCCATTTTTTATTTTCTTTCCGTGCCCGCGAAACAGCCTCCAAAGAAACCCTGGCAGTAGAACCATATGAGACCAACAGGGTTTCCGCATCGTCCGAAAACGCAGCTTCCCAACGGACTTCTTGTTCCTTGATCTTCTGGTACTTCTCCTGAATACGGGTCTGATAGGGGAGATATTGGCCCGGGAATAGGAGCATGGTCGAAAAAACGTTTCGTTGGCCCCCTTTGGCCCCTTTTCCCTTGAGGGCCCAATCCTTTTCCGGGACCGGCCCCAGATCCAGGGGTTCCCGTTTGATCTGCTCGACCATCTGTCCGAGGATGGCATCCATGAGGATGATGACCATGATCATGTATGTATCGGCCAGATGGAAGGCGGTTTGCACCAGGTCGTAAGTTTCCTGGACCGAATGGGGGGCTAAAACAATTTGGTTATAGCCCCCGTGACCCCCGCCTTTGACGGCCTGAAAATAGTCCATCTGGGCGGTCTGGGTGGTACCCAGACCGGGGCCGCCCCGCTGCACATCCACGAGCACGGCGGGCAGTTCGGCCGCGGCAATGCCGGAGACCCCCTCCTGCATGAGACTGAAACCCGGGCTCGAAGTGGAGGTCATGGCACGGACGCCGGCCGCGACCGCTCCATAAACCATGTTGATGGAACTGATTTCGCTTTCGGTCTGCTTGTAAATCCCGCCCAGTTTAGGCAGTTCAGCGGCCATGTATTCCGGGATGTCGTTCTGGGGGGTGATGGGATAGCCAAAGAAATGGCGGCAGCCCGCATCAATGGCCCCGTAACAGACGGCCCGGTTTCCGGTGCAGATCATCTTCTTGCTCATTTTCGATAAACCTCGATGGCGTAATCCGGACACATCAGCGAGCAGATACTACACCCTGTGCAGGTTTCCGGTTCTTGAAACACGGCATAAAAATATCCCTTGGCATTGGTCTGTCCACCCATTTCAATGCAGTTTTTTGGGCAGAAAACCTGGCAATACCCGCAGCCTTTACAACCTTCCGATTTAACAACGATTCTTCCTTTGGCCACTGTCGTTTCCTTTCAATTAAACTCAATGCAGTTAAATACGTTTTCGCTGTTTTGTCAAGGCCTTGTTTTTTCTCGTGATTTATAAAAGATGTTCTAGAGCCAAGGCCGTCCGTTTTCGTGTCCGGCAATGTTTGCAGGGAATGATCCGTCTGTTTTTACGATTTTTCTCGCGGAGTTGCAGAGAGCAGAAGAATATGTTTTAATATTTTTTTCGTTATTAGTTGTCCCTTTTTTCGCCTTATTAAGGAGCGATGGAAGACGAGCAGGAAACGGTAATTTGTTTTAAAAATCTTGGGTGACAAGGCCGACTCCAAGATGTCCCGGAGGAGCACGGAGAAGGAAAAAAAGATGCGAAGGCTGTTTTTGATTTTGAGTGTTATCTTGCTGGTCTTATCAAGCTGTGCTGCAGCTACAAAGGTAGAGGATTATGTGTTCGAACAATTGAGAAGCATTAATGAGGATGAAAGTGAGAGCGGGGGTCTCCCTCATAAAAAGATCGGTGGAGAAGAGGTTGGCAAAAGTAAAAAGAGTTCAAAAGATTGAGCGGGTGTTGCACAAAGTGGCTAAAACTGATTGTAACTACTCACGTAGTCAGGCTGAAGCTGTTTAGACTGAAGGGGTCAGGAGTTTGTTTGCGGAGAGAGAAGAGATGAAATGGCCTAATGTCGCTGGGTTTTTGAAAGAAAAGGTACGGCTCTTTGGAAGCAAACCGCTTGTTTGCGATTACGGGGGGGAGACTTTTTATACATACCATGAATTCGATAAGACAACGGATCGTCTTGCGTGGGCCCTGGGCGAACTGGGGATATCCCCGGGAGAACGAGTGGCATTTCTCCATCCCAATCATACGGATCTCCTTCTGGGGTATTTCGGCGTCATCAAGGCGGGGGCGGTGGCGGTCCCGATCAATCCTATATACACGCCGAGAGAGATCAGCTATATCATAGACAATTCCGGGGCCAGATTTCTTATCTCATCGGATTTCTTTTCTGAAAACATAAAATCAGTCAAAGAAAACTGCAGCACCCTTTCAGGGATCATTTTAAAATCCGGGGCAGAGAGCCTGGAAGCGGCATTGATCAGCCGGGTGGGTCAACCCAAGGAAAGGGACTGCGTCGACGCTGACCCCGATGATGTTGCGATGATCTTTTATACGTCGGGGACCACAGGGAGACCCAAAGGGGTCATGATCACCCACCGGAATATTACTTTTGGGGGAGGGAACTGCGCCCAGAACTACGGTCTGACCGCCTCAGATCGAACCATCGTATGCCTTCCGCTTACCCATATTTTTGCCAATGCTACCCCGTTTCTAGGGAGCCTTTCTTCAGGGGGCTCGGTCGTGGTCATGGAACGGTTCCATACAGAAGAGGTGTTCGATGCCATTGCCAGGCACCGCACGACCTGGTTTCCGGGCGTGCCGACCATGTTTACATACCTCCTTGATGCCTTTGATGAACAGTCGCGAGATGTCTCTTCACTGCGTATGGGGCTTTCGGGGGCTGCCTCTCTCTCAGTCGAACACCTGAGTGCCTTTGAAGAAAAATTCGACGCAACCCTGCTTGAGGTATACGGGCTTACCGAGTCGACGGGTCTTGTCACTGCCAACCCGGTCTTTGGTGTTCGCAAACCGGGGTCCATCGGCATTTCTGTTTCAGGGGTGTCCGTACGTGTTGTGGACCAGGAAAAGAGAAATGTGCCCGTTGGTGAAGTGGGCGAGTTGATATTCAAAGGCCCCAATGCCAGTCCCGGTTATTGGGAACTGGCGGACGAGACACGAGAGGCAATTCAGGATGGATGGCTTTTTACCGGGGACCTCGCACGTCAGGACCAGGAGGGATATTTCTATATCGTGAGTCGTAAAAAGGAGCTTATTGTTTCAGGCGGGTACAATGTTTATCCCCGTGAGATTGAGGATGTCCTTTTGCAACATCCCGGGATCCATGAGACAGCGGTCATAGGCGTGAACGACACGGCACTGGGCGAAGTGGTCACGGCAGTGGTCGTGCTCAGACCGGAGATTTTGCTGGATGCTGACGAACTCAAAGAGTTCTGCAGGCAGAACCTCGCCCGTTACAAGGTCCCCCGGGTTATCGAATTTATTGATGCCCTTCCCAGAAACGCGACCGGAAAAATTCTCAAACAGGAACTGGAATAAAAAAACCTTCCAATTATTATTAAAAACATGCATGGGGGTAATCCATGGAAAATAGGAAATTAGTAGCGAAAAGGGCCATGTCAATGGCCGAATCACCAACCCTTGCGCTTCTGGCGCGGGTTGAAACCCTTAAGGCACAGGGTAAGAAGGTGTTTGAATTTCATATCGGCGAACCTGATTTTACCATCCCCCCGAATGTGGCAGGTGCCATAAAACGTGCAATTGACCAGGGAAAGACATGCTATACCCATCAGGCGGGACTCCTTGAATTACGGGAAGCCATTGCCGGCTATTATGATTCGGAGTTGGGTTTTAATTTTGACACAAACAATATCGTTGTTACGTCCTGTCCCAAAGATACCATTTT
>JAUVRS010000084.1 GCA_030597505.1 Desulfobacteraceae bacterium | reverse complement strand
CACCCATCTGCCCTCTAATTTAACGTGTTCTTTTCCCTGGTACTCGGCACCAACCCCTACAATGATACCGTCAAAGAAAGCCACATCGCCTTCCTGGATCTCCCCCGAAAAAACGTTGACGATTTTTCCACCCTTGAGGACAAGATCGGACGGAATCTCTCCCCTTGCAGCAAGGATCCTTTTTTTTAAGGTCTCTATTAAATCGTTCATGTCATCAAGTCCTTACCCTCATCAAACTGTAACACGTAAACCTTATCATCAACATTTTTTCTCTGATCCAAACTGATCAGCTACAAAAGAAGGCACACTTACCGTCCCCATTTTTATCGGCTGCTGGTGGCAGTCGGAACCCCCGGTTGCCATCATACCTTCATCTTGCGCAAACGTCAGGTAGGTTGAGACAGTTTTGGCGGTATGTCTTGGATGCCAACATTCCAATCCATCCAAATATGGCCGCATCGCATCTTTTATGATTTGTTGCTGTGCTGAAAGGGATGGGGTACAGGCGTTAAGCGAAGTCCCGTTGGGGTCGTTGGGGTGTGCGCGAATCAATTTTCCGCCCGCCCCACGGATCAACTTTGAAGCCTCTTTAAGTGAGAGCGGCATTTTCGGGACATTACATTTGATCAGGTATTTGTCGAATGCCTTCTGTCTGCTCGAGACAACCCCGATTCTTGTTAGATAGTCGGCGATATGGGGTCTGCCAAGAGCACCGTCAACGCTCTTCTCCAAGGTATCAAGATCCTTTTGGGTGAATTTCTTAACCCCATTTCGGCTCAACTCATGGTTGAGTTTTTCCACAATTTGCTCAGCCCGTATCCTGCGATGTTCCCGAAGTTCTTTGAGCTTTTCCAACAGGGGTCTGTCCCTGGTATCATACTGGTAACCCAGGACGTCCAGAGATACAGGCTTTGACCCACGGTATTTGGGGTGAGAAAAGGAGATGCTGAGTTCCACTCCTGAAATGTAGATCATGCCATATTTCGAGGCCAGCATTGCCGCTGATTCCTGACAATCAACGTTATCATGATCGGCGATAGAAATCATGCCGATGCCTCTCTTGCGCGCCTCCCCAAAAATTTCAGGGAGACCCATTTTTCCGTCGGAACATTCCCTGGAGTGAATATGGAGATCAATCTTCATGTGTTTGGATAAGGTCTCCTCCAACATCTACTGCCTTGCTGTTCTGCTTAACCTTGGATTGAGAAAAAACATCCTTCAAGACATTCTTAATATCGTTACCTCCAACGGGAAATCCGGGAAGTGCACACAGGGCCCCCAGCATGATCATGTTCAGCATAATCGGTCCACCCAACTCGAGAGCCAGCTGTGTAGCCTCCAACCAAAAAACCCGCTTACCCGATTCAATTAGGATCTGTCTGATCCATTTGGGATCGGGATATTTTACATCACCCGCAATGACGTTTAGAGGATAGATGGGGCGTGCGTTGACAACAAAGAGGGTATCCTCATTACCATATTCCGGGAGTACTCTCAGGGCCTCCAGGGGCTCCAGACCCACAATTATGTGCGCCATATTCGGTGGGATGAGAGGGCCGTAATTATTTTTCTCCGAAAGACGGATATGGCTCATGACACCCCCCCCGCGCTGTGACAACCCAAAGGTCTCCCCAATTGTTGTTTTAAACCCTTGTTGAAGGGCTGCACGCCCGAGGATTTGAGAAGCCAAAACATTTCCCTGTCCTCCCACACCGGTTATAACAATATTGATGGGATCCATCATCACTTTTCCTCCCTGATGATAGCACTATGGGGACATACAGTCGCGCAGATGCCGCAACCCACGCAGATCACCTCGTCAACCTTTGCCTTTTGGACCGGTTCATCCCAAATCAGCCCGGGACAACGAAAAATACGGGTGCAGTATCTACCGCAACCACATTCTTCTCCTTTACACCTTTCCTGGTCCACGCGCATCTTGTAGGGGAACCCCCCTTCCCTCCCCTGCACAAGCGCACATTTCCGGCGCAAAACAAGTACTCTGGGCCCGGTCCTCTTTATGAGATCGTAGATAATACGCGCCGTCTCCTCTGTGTCATAGGGATCTGCCGATATCACGTCCACTCCCAGGGAGCGGCAAACCGCCTCTATGTCTATGGGTTCTACACGGTCTCCAATGGCATTTGTACCTGTCCCGGGATGTGGCTGGAAACCGGTCATAGCCGTAGCACTGTTGTCCAATATCAAGAGAAGGATATCTGAATCATTAAATTTTGCGTTTACCAGTGCGGGAAAACCTGAATGAAAAAAAGTCGAATCCCCGCAGACGGTGACCACTGGTTGGTCAAAACCGAATTTTTCGAGTTTTCCAAAACCCGAGGCCAAACCCAGACCGGAACCCATTGCATGTACAGACTTCACCTGGCTAAAACCCGTTGGAAAAATACCCAATGTGTAGCAGCCGATATCCCCCGAGACAAAACCATCTCTATCGTCCCAGGCCAGAGCGGTCTTTATGGCATAATAAGATCCCCTGTGAGGGCACCCGGGACAGAACCCAAACTCTCTGGGAGGCGTAGCGTCCCCGATCAGTGCGGCGATCTTTTCCCGGTAAAAACTATTCTTCCAGGAGATATGAAAAATTTCCCCCAACACCTCCAAAAGGAGTGCCGGGGATGTCTCGCCAGTGGAAGGGATATGCCCCGATGCCTTGCCAAAGAATTCCTTTGTTCCAAGCTCATTTCCAAGATCGGCTGCCAAGGCCTTGACACTATTTTCAATAAAAGGATCCACATCTTCTGCAAAGAGAACACGTTCGGAGGCCCTGAGGTGTCTTGTAGCCAAGTCTTTGGGCAGGGGCCAGGTGGTCCCCAGATGGAGAATCCCGACCCGCTCCCGGAGACCCAATATCTCGACTGCCTCGGTCGCGTAGCTTCTGGCGCATCCGGAACCTATTATGAGCAGTTCGGGCTCAGTCGGGCCTTTATAGCGGTTAAAGGAAGACGTCTCAAACATCTCCATAGCTTGATCCAGTTTTTTTTGCCGTTTCTTATGTTTTTCCACCACCGGAAAGGTATGAAATGGGGCATTGGTGTCAAATCGGGGGGTTGTCTCAAAATCAGGCAGATCGTTTATCTTTACATTGGTTCGGGTATGCGAAATCCTGGTGAGACTCCTGACCATGACGACATTCCCGATTTGTTCTGAAAGCTCAAATGCCCATCGGGTCATATCAAGCGCCTCCTGGGGCGTTGATGGCTCCAGCAGGGGAATCTCTGCCAAAGGGGCAAAGGCCCTGGCATCCTCTTCATTGATGCTGGAAACACCTGATGGGTCATCACATGTAACCAGGACCAGCCCGCCTTTGATCCCTGAAAGTGTCAGGTGTATGAGAAAATCAGAGATCACATTGACGCCGTTTTGCTTCATACTCACCAGGGCCCGGCACCCTGAAAAGGAGGCAGCAGTGGCGGCTTCAAGGGCCACCTTTTCATTTACAGACCACTCAACATAGATGGGCAGTTCCTTTGAGGCCTCTATCAGGGTCTCGATGATCTCTGATGAGGGGTTCCCGGGATACCCTGCACAAAAGAGCACGCCTGCTTCCAGGGCTCCCCGGGCAATGGCCTCATTTCCCTGAAGAAGCACATCAATTTCTCCGGATCTGTGGCTGATTATTCCCATGCCTGCCCCCGAACCCCTTTTATGATACTCTTTTTTCCTCTTTCGCGCTTGTTTTGGGCAGCCTCTTTTAGGTGTTCAAGGTTGTCTTCGGGAAACGCCTGGGTCTCAAGCCAACCCTCTTCTATTGCCTCATTGAAGATTTCTGCGCCTTTATCTGTCCTTAATACCACTGTGTTCCACCCCTCAATGCCTTCTACGGTTCCGACCGATAAGTCTGCCTCTTGGGCCGTCATATCCTGACAAAATGAACAGCCCTTTTGAACAAACGGTCTTATCTGTGACAGAGGGAAATCTCTCCATTTTCCTTGGGTCTGTACCCGAAAAACCTCGGAAGGAGGAGGAGGGATATCAAACTTATTAACCGGGTCTTTGACGCCTTCTTTTTTTAAAAAGGCATCCAGTTGGCGATAGTCAAGCGCCCATGTACAGAAGAGACCGATTTTGAGTGATACCCTTCCGTACCTCTCTTCACCGTCAGGCATAAGCTCTCTCATCCTGGCGAGGGCCTCCATCTGACAAGGGACTCCTACCATTGCTATCCTGTCTTCGCCGTCCTTTATGCACCCGTTCAATATGGAAAGACTCCCCGAAGCAGAATATCGGGAGCCTGCACAATCAAGGACATCTTTTCTGTTTCTGGCCAGACGACCTTCAGGCGAGGTCGCACCACCCCTGTCTGTTAACACAGCCGACCCAATCTGATCGGATTGAAGCCCCGATATAATGATGGATGAGACAGTACCGCCATATTGTGAAGTTTCACGGATTTCCTTGTCTGTGGCACGGGCCATGGTGACCGTTTTATAAGACCCGATTCCGCCACTTTCATTCAGAATATCGCCCTCAGGGTTGGCTCTCGGGCACAGTTGCAGACAATTCCAGGTATCGGCGTCACAGCGGTCCATCACCACCACTTTTCCGTCAAAGAAATGAAAATAGGGGCAGAGCCCTACACAAGCCCCGCACCGGACACAGATACCTTTGTCAATTATTTCCTCTATCAAACGGGATTGTCCCTCTGGGTTTGGAGAAACCGTCATACGCACAACCTCATTTCAGATTTTTTGTGTGGTTTCTTATATTGTAGGTACGGCGGAGAGGTCAAGAGGAAAAAGGTAAGAATAGAGGTGGGCAAAGGAGGACATTCTCCTGGCTGTGTGTGCCCTAGGAGGCTGTTCTCTCTTCCATTTCATTCTTGTAAATATGATAATATTTAAGTACCTTTTTGACATAAATCTGAGTTGCCCTGATGGGAGGAACATCGTTGTGTTTTCTGACCTTGCTACTTCCTGCGTTGTAGGCAGCGACCGCCAGTTTGACATCATCGTTGAACTTGTCCAACAGGCTTCTGAAATACTTTACACCACCATTTACATTATGTTCGGGGTCAAGGGAATTTTTTACACCCAGGGCCTTGGCGGTTTTGGGCATTAGCTGCATCAACCCTATTGCCCCTTTCTTGGAAACGGCCCGGGCATTATAGCCCGACTCTGCCTTGATGATAGCCTTTACAAGCGCCGGTTCCACACTGTGCCGCTTGGCGGCGCGAAGGATTATGGAGTGATAAAGGGCTTCTTTGTTCTTTGCACTAGAAGGCTTTTTTTTGACTTTTCTAACCCCGGCCACAGACTTGATCTGCGGGACTGGAGAGGCCTCAACCCGAATTTTCTCTTCCGGCTCGGGAGCTTGAAACCCCGTTTTATCACTGAGACAAGCGACCATTTGCCAGTAATTGCGGGGGCACGTAATTTCCTTCTTTGCTATTGACTCGGCGGCGCTTTCAGATGTGTAATAAGTTAACGAAATAACAGACAAAACGAATACGGTCATCAACACCCACGGGCGCAGACTGGGAAGAAATGCTTTCTTGAATGGATCATTTTTCATGTGTTTTTTTTCTCCAGCAAAGTAATGTGGGAATATAGTTATCTGAGTATAAATTGTCAAGTTTTGGGGTTTTCGACCACCCTTGACATTTATCTCCTCTTCGCCTAATTGGAAAAGGCATTATGAAAGGAGACCTCCCATGCATGAACAGATAAGACAAACAGCGGAGTTTTTGAAGTCCAGGCTCACAGAGCCCCCTCAGGTGGGAATGATCACCGGGACCGGGTTGGGCTCACTCACGGAAAGGATAGCGGTTGATTTTCGTATCAGCTATGAAGAAATCCCGAATTTTCCAAAGGCCTCTGTGGAGGGACACAAAGGTACATTGGTGGCAGGGAAACTCGCAGGGAGATCCGTGATCGCCATGGAAGGGCGTTTTCACCTCTACGAGGGGTATACGCCCAAAGAGATCACTTTCCCGGTGCGTGTCATGGCAATGCTCGGGGTAAAATATTTATTCAAATCGAGCGCAGTGGGCGGGCTCAACACACAATTTGAAACAGGAGACCTTGTAGCCGTAACAGACCACATAAATCTTACGGGTGCCAGTCCCCTTATGGGCCCAAATTTGGATACTTTTGGCCCTCGGTTTCCGGATATGTCCCGGGTGTATGACCCTGAGTTGGTTGTCCTCGCAAGGGAGAAGGCTCTGGAATTGGGGGTTTTGTTGCGGCAAGGGGTCTATGCCGGCGTTTTGGGGCCGAATCTCGAAACACCGGCGGAAACGCGATTCCTAAAGATGATAGGTGCCGATGTCGTGGGGATGTCCACGGTTTCAGAGGTCATCGTTGGGGTCCATTGTGGGCTCAAAATTCTGGCCATCGTCGCCATAACCAATATGAATCTACCTGATTGTATGAAGGAGACTTCCCTGGAAGAGGTTATTTCAAATGCAGAGAAAACAGGCCCTGCCCTTTCAAGCCTCTGGGAGAAAATTGTCGGAAATCTAAAGGGTTAATAATATACCGCTTATGTTCAATACTAACGCGCAAAATTCAGAGGCTGAATATCAGAGGCTAAATACCAGAGGATAAATACCAGAGGCTAAATAATGGAGCAAGTTGATATTGTAGTTGAAAACGGAACCATTTTGACCATGGATGAAAACAATACGATCTTCGAAAGGGGGATTGTTTGTATAAAGGGCGACACCATTTCCTACATAGGGACCCGGGGAAAAGAGGTTTTTGAGGCAAAAAAGAAAATTGACGCCAAAAAAGGGCTGATCCTCCCTGGGCTGATCAACGGCCACACCCACGCAGCCATGAGCCTTTTTAGGGGGCTGGCTGATGACCTTCCACTTATGGAGTGGCTAAACAATTATATCTTTCCTGTTGAAAGCAGGATGGATGGAAATTTTGTCTACATCGGGACCAGACTTGCCTGCGCAGAGATGATCTTGTCGGGAACAACCACCTTCTGTGACATGTATTTGTTTGAGGAGCAAGTCGCAACGGCTGCCAGGGAGGCCGGGATAAGATGTCTGGTGGGGGAAGTATTGTATGATTTTCCCTCACCTAACTACGGGCCCATAAAAAAGGGGTTTGAGTACACGGAGCAGTTGATCAGGAAATGGCAGAACGACCCGATGGTTTCAATCGCCGTGGAGCCGCATTCCCTGTTTACCTGCAGCCCGGATCTTCTGGTCACGTCAAGTAAACTGGCCCTGACCTATGGTGTGCCCCTGATAATCCAACTGGCGGAGACCCGAAGCGAAGTTGATGAACTGGAAAAAAAATATGGCAAAACCCCCGTGGAACATCTCCTCTCCTTGGGCATTTTAGGTCCCCATCTTATAGCGGACCACTGTGTTCATTTGGATTCAAAAGACATCGAAAAACTCGCCGAACACCGGGTAAGGGTCATTCACAACCCTGAAAGCAATATGAAATTGGCCTCGGGTGTCGCGCCCGTGCCTGAACTGCTTGCCCGGGGAGTGGTGGTGGGGCTTGGGACAGACGGGTGTGCCTCAAACAATAATTTGGATCTACTTGGAGAGATGGATATGGCCGCAAAGCTTCATAAGGTCCACAACATGGATCCCACAGCCATGGATGCGCTCACAGTCCTGAAAATGGCCACAATCGAAGGCGCCAGGGCTTTGGGACTTGAAGGCCTCACAGGCTCTCTTGAACCCGGAAAAAAGGCGGACCTGATTGTTGTGGACTTACAAAGTCCCCACATGACACCCATGTATAACCCTTTCTCCCATCTGGTCTACTCGGCAAGGGGAAATGACGTGGTCCACGCCATTATCAATGGGCAGCAAGTCATGGAAAACCGGAATCTGCTGACTTTGAACCTGACTGAGGTTATGGCACATGCAAGAGAAAAATCCTTGCAGATAAAGGAATGGCTTTCCTGTTAGAAAATGACGGCAAGAGAGACATGGCGGCAAAACATAACAAATTTATCGCCCTCGGGAGCAGGTTGAAAGGGGTCCCGGAGGTACTTACCCTGGGAGTGCATCCCAATTTCTTTGATTATTCTCCCGGTGAAAGAGAGCTGATCTTGAACGCGCAGGTTATTCTCTTCCCAACGCTCAACTATGCCCAATTTTTTACCACCATGGGAAAACGGATTTTTCCCAGCTTGGAAACCTATTTATATTCTGATGAGAAGACAAAACAAACCACCCTTTTTTACATGCTGGGGATACCACACCCGCGTACAAGAATCTACCACCGCCTCCACCATCAGGAAATCCAGAAGGACTTTCCTTTTCCTTTTGTTGGAAAACTGCCGCGACGATCCGCCCAAGGTCGCGGGGTATTCAGAATCAACAACCCGGAGGATCTCAACAGATATCTTGAACTCACAAACATTGCCTACATCCAGGAATACCTGTCCCATGACCGCGACCTGCGGGTCATACTCATAAATTACAAACCCGTTCTTTCCTACTGGCGTGTCAGCGCTCCCCAGGATTTCAGGACAAATCTTTTTCAGGGAGGCAAAATCTGTTTTGACGATGTCCCCCAAACGGGCATTGAAGTGGCACGAAAAACTGCAAGGAAATGCAGGTTTGACGATGTGGGGATGGATCTTATCCATTACTCGGGAAAGTGGTATGTAATTGAGGCAAACATGAAGTATGGCCGCAAGGCTTTAAAGAAAAAGGGGATGAACCTGAAAGAGATCATACGCCAGACGCTTATTTCAGGTGAACTTTTGGATAAACGTTATGGGTAAGAAGACAAAGATCCTTGTTCTTGTTGTTTGTGTCCTTTTTCTGGTGTCTGCATCCATCCTCGGATATTTCTGTTTCAAAGTGGCCCGCGAGGTCTCGGGCCGTATTGAGAGAGGGGCTATCGATCGCATCATTGCCTCGGAAAGTCCTGTTTATTATGATGATGAGCGTACCCCTATCGGTGTTTTCTTTGAAAAGACCCACAGAAAATATACTCGATATAAAGACATCCCGGATATGTTTGTAAAGGCCCTGGTGGCCACCGAGGACAAAGATTTTTTTTCCCATTGGGGATTTGATTTGAAGGCAATGCTGAGGGCGTTTGTCGCCAACGCCCGGGCTCGGAGGGTGGTGCAGGGTGGCAGCACTATCACCCATCACACCCCCAACAACATATTCAAGCGGGAATAAAGATCCTACACGGCAAAACTTAATGAAGTGAT
>JAUVRS010000321.1 GCA_030597505.1 Desulfobacteraceae bacterium | reverse complement strand
TCCGGTTGCGTGGATCATAGCCGTCGGGGTTGGGGCCGTGGTCCGAGAAACATATCTCGGTTATTTTTTGCTGCTGTGCAGCCCTCTTGTAATCAGAGACATCCCTTTCAGCGTGTTTGCAGAGGGAAGTATGGATGTGATAATCGGGGAGAGAAATAAAGTCCATATGAGACCTGTCAAAACATCGATGTGGGTTTTTGTCCAGCAGATATTTCCGCTGGCATGACAACTTTCAAAAAAACCAGCTCAGGTGAAAAAAACTGGGGTGAATGTTGAGAGCGACTCAAGATTCACAGGGGCTTCATACCCCAACCACCCACAAGAAATCAAGCCGTTCTTTAAATTGGGCGGCAGATAAAATATTTCAGACGACGGGAATCGGTCAAAAGAAGACATTTGTGCAACATAAATATATTATTGCCATAACCCTTGATATGAATTATTGACCTGATAAGGGACATAAGCGGAGAAGGTGTCCGCATTTTGTTGATCGAACATGTTATGCAGGGAGTGATGGCCCTTTCAGAAAGGGTTCTGGTTATAAATTACGGTCAAAAAATCGCCCATGGCACACCCGATGAGGTCGTAAAGGATCAAAAGGTGGTGGAGGCCTATCTTGGGCTGTAAGTTGATAAGCTCTCAATAAAATCCGGGTGCCGTGGGTTGCTATCATCCTTCCCGCCAGGGTGTGTATCCAGGCAGGTAAACTTCCGTCTGACACCAGAGTGGAAATTGATGACATTAGCTGCACTGGGTCTTGATAAAAAGAGTTCAGTCTGACGCCGGCGTTGCGGAGTATTTCTGCAGTGGATGTCGGTGGTTTGGATAATGGAATGACCATATGGAAAAACAAATGGATTTTCCGTGGGTGATAAGGGATGTTTTAAACTCCAGAACTCCCCGAATGATCAAAGACAAGCAACCGCTTTGCAGACATGCGGCCGTGCTGATCCCTCTTTTCAAGGTCCATGATCAATACAGGGTTCTCTTTACCAAACGGACCAACAGGGTGGAAGAGCACAAGGGACAAATATCTTTTCCGGGAGGTGCTGTAGAGGGGGGAGATGAATCTTTTCAGGATACGGCTCTGAGGGAGGCCTACGAGGAGATCGGTCTTTTGAGAAAAGATGTAGCGATTTTGGGGCAGACCGATGACACCCTTACTCTGGCATCCAATTTTGTCATTCACCCGTTTGTAGGACTGATCCCCCATCCCTATTGTTTTAAGGTCAATGACCACGAAGTCAAAAGACTTATTGAGTTCCCTTTTGATGTCTTTATGGTGGAGAACCCGGCAGACAAGATGGGTGATGTCAAATACGACGGCAATGTCTACCGAAGTGTTCTTTTTCAATATAACGGTGAGGTGATCTGGGGAGCTACGGCAAAGATCATGGAAAACCTCATAGAGATCCTTGGAAGAAAAAACGCTCAAAACACACGTGATTAGAAAGTAGCGTAACATCGGATGCAGCATCCGCCTGTTCGATTTTTGCCTGAGCTGCGCAACCCACTGACAACGCGGGCAGTTCCGAATTATGAAGAAATTTTGACATTTGACACCGATTTTGAGACATTAAGGGTCTGCGCAAAAACAAAGTCCGGCAGACACATAAAAGCCAAAGAGAGGACCAACCGCCAGGAAAAGGAGAACAACGCCGATGGCCGCCCAACAGGTTAGCAGTGAAAAGGCTAAGAAGATGAGTCTTGAAGAGCTTTTTGGGACACTCTCGTCCAGCAATGAGGGGCTATCGGTGGCGGAAGCCCAAAAACGTTTGGGGGAATATGGTCCCAATGCGTTGGAGGAGAAAAAGGAAAGCCCGCTGCTCAAGTTTCTGGCTTACTTTTGGGGGCCCATTCCGTGGATGATCGAGGTGGCCCTGATCCTTTCGCTGGTGGTAAAACATCGGTTGGACGCGGTGATTATTGCCGTGCTTTTGGGCTTTAACGCTGTCATTGGCTTTTGGGAAGAATACAAGGCCTCCAATGCCCTGGCTGCACTCAAGAAGGGTCTTGCCTTGAAGGCAAGGGCCTTGCGCGGGGACAAGTGGCAGGAAGTGGACGCAGTGGACTTGGTCCCGGGCGATGTTGTTCGTCTGCGGCTGGGCGACATCATTCCAGCGGATGTCAAACTGGTTGAAGGCGACTATATCAGCGTGGATCAGGCCGCCCTTACCGGTGAGTCGCTCCCGGTGAACAAAAAGGTTGGTGATATTGCTTACTCGGGTTCGGTGGCCAAGCAGGGGGAGATGGTTGCCCTGGTGTGCGCCACGGGCGGCAATACCTTTTTTGGCCGAACAGCCAAGCTGGTGAGTGAAGCCGGGGCCGTGTCACACTTTCAGAAGGCAGTGATGCGCATCGGCGACTTTCTGATCTTTATAGCTGTCGGGCTGAGCATCATATTGATTGCAGTGGAACTCCATCGTGGGGATCCGGTCCTTGAACTTGTACAGTTCGTATTGATCCTGGTGATTGCCTCCATTCCAGTGGCCATGCCTGCGGTGCTTTCGGTGACCATGGCATTGGGTGCCCTGGCACTTTCCAGAGAAAAAGCCATCGTCTCGCGACTCCAATCCATTGAGGAAATGGCCGGGATTGACGTCCTTTGTTCCGACAAGACCGGTACCCTTACCAAAAATGAATTGACCCTGGGCGAACCCGTGATATTTGAAGCCAAAGACACCGAAGAATTGATTCTCGCCGGGGCACTTGCCTCCAAGGCCGAGAACAAGGATGCCATTGATCTGGCGGTTATAAGCGGACTCAAAGACACATCGCTGCTCGAAAGTTATGAGCAGACAAAGTTTATGCCATTCGACCCTGTCGGCAAACGCACCGAGGGCATTGTCAAGGACCCACAGGGCCAGATTACCAAATACACAAAAGGTGCCCCCCAGGTGATTCTGGATATGTGCTCGGTGGATGACAGGGCCCGTGAGAGGGCGGACAGGGTGGTTAACGATATGGCCTCCAAGGGTTATCGTACGCTGGGTGTTGCAAAATCAACCCGGGAGGGGGAGTGGCAGTATATGGGTATCTTGCCCCTTTTTGATCCCCCCCGGGACGACTCCGCAGATACCATTGCCCAGGCCAAGGCACACGGGTTAAGGGTACACATGATCACCGGCGACAACGTTGCAATCGCCTCGGAGATATCGGGGCGACTGGGTATGGGGATACACATTCAACCGGCAACCGAGCTTTTTAAGGGTGATGTGGATCCCAGTCATTTGAGC
>JAUVRS010000040.1 GCA_030597505.1 Desulfobacteraceae bacterium | reverse complement strand
TGTCAAGGTCTTTTTAGAAAAAAGGTCTTACGACAACATAGCTCCCTGGGGAAGCCCATTTGACAATCGCTCCTTACTTTTTATGCATTTAGTAAAGAGGCGCAGGCCCTAAATGGACCTTTGTGTTTCACCTTGCCTTTATGGGGAACCATATGCTATCAGGGATTATTGACCGCATCCTTTTCGCACAAGATCCGTGGCCTAATAAAATACCTAATGAAATATGGTGTCATGCAGGCTATTGTTGGACCCTTATTGTTTATGTAAACGTGGTCGTGACCACTCAGGTTCAGGGTTCAAGGTTCACGGCTTAAGGTTGGAGAGTGGTGTTGTCTTCACGTAGACTGCCCAAATGATGGCGTCTAAATCAATAAGGAAGGATGAAAATCATGGCTGACCTTGGTGTTGAATTCTGCGACCTGCATTTTAAGAACCCAATCATTGTATCATCAATCGAAGCCACGAACAGCCTGGACAGGCTCAAGTTGTGCATCGACAACGGGGCGGCGGGGGCTATCGTCAAGACCCTGACCGACATGCCGGCCATGGCTACGCTTACCAAACATTCCAAATATGCTATTCTGGATGAAACAGGGGAAATCATTAAGGGAAAGGTCCCCCGAAATTTTGTTTTTTACAGCCGATCCGGCTTTTCGAGCACCCTGTATGAGGGGTGGGAAAAGGACCTAAAAGCCGCCCAGGTTTATGCGGACCGGAACAACGCCCATATCATAGCCAGTGTGGGGGCAAGTTCCCTGGAAAGCTGGGCCACCATCTCAATGATGGCCGAAGACTGTGGGGTTCCTATTGTGGAGTTGAACTTGGGATGTCCGCACACCAGCCACATGAGCGGAGCAAAGACGGGCGTCCGAATCGGGCAGGTTCCAGAATTGGCTGCTGAGGTGGTGGGGCGGGTTACGGCAGCCGTGAAAATCCCCGTTCTGGTCAAACTGACCCCGGAAGCCGCCAACCTGACCGATGTGGCAGCCAGCGCCAAAAAAGCCGGCGCTGCTGCGGTGACGGTCAACAGCCGATTCACCGGCTTCGCTGTTGATATTGAGACGGGTACACCACGAATCGGGGGGCCGGCAGCGGTTGGGGGGCCCTGGATCAAATATGTGACCCTGCGGTGGGTGCACGACATATATTCGAGCCTTGGTCTGCCCATTGCGGGTTCTAACGGCATTTTCGATTGGCGAGATGCCATCTCGTTTATCATGAGCGGCGCCCGTATCATGCAGGTGGGTTCCGTTCTCATGCTCAAGGGCTACGATTGGGTGCGGCAAATGATCCAGGATATCGATGCTTTTCTGGATGAACATGGGTACGGATCTGTTGAGGAAATCTACGGAATGGCTTCCCGGAACGCGGTAAGTAGTTATGACGAACAGGTTGGGATGGGGGGTATTCACGCAGTTATAAATGACGAGAAGTGCACTCGCTGCTGGAACTGCGTTGGTTGCTGTTTCTACAATGCTTTGAGTAGGGGTGAAGATAAAGTCATTCAAAATATTGACAACTGTATCGGTTGTGAACTGTGTTTTAATGTGTGCCCCTTTGAGGCTGTCTCGTTTGCGTCAAAAAAGTGAAGTGGGTCTGTTAGACAATGAAAAAAACCTTTCCTATGGCTGTGGTGAACACGCCCGGCAAGATTGAGTTCCAGGAGCGATCCATAACAGGGCCATCCCATGACCAGGTCCTTATCAAGACCAAAGCCGTGTCGATCTGTGGAAGTGATCTTCACACCTTTAAGGGAAAACATCCTTTTGCACAGTTGCCGGCTGCACCGGGGCATGAACTTTCCGGTGAGGTGATCGAAGTCGGAGACGCGATAAAACGACTCAAGGTCGGAGACCGGGTGGCGCTGGAGCCGGTGATAACCTGCGGGCAGTGCGCGTTCTGCCAAAAAGGAACTTACAATCTATGCACAAACATCAGTTTTCACCACAGGGAAGGTCAAGGGGCTTTTACACCTTTTTTTGTGGCCAACGAAAACTGGTTGCATAATCTTCCAAAAAATATTTCTTTTGAAGAAGGCGCCCTTTTGGAACCACTGGCCGTGGCCGTCCATGCTGTTCGGAAATCAGAGATTGCCCTGGGCGACACCGTCGCCATATTTGGTGTTGGGGCAATCGGTCTTATGATTCTTGTGCTGTCCAGACTATCTGGTGCTTCAGATATCATCACTGTGGATGTTCAGGATTTTCGCCTGATGACTGCTAGGGAGATGGGGACTTCTTTAGCCCTCAATAACCGGGGAGACAAGACCGTAGATGAGATCATCCGGAGTGTAGACGGCCTCGGCGTGGACGTGGTATTTGAGGCGGTGGGAATACAGACAACGTTTGGTCAATCCCTTCAGGTGTTAAAAAAGGGTGGACGTGCGATCCTTGTGGGTCTCAACCCGGAACCCGAGGTCACACTCCCATCAAATATTTTTGTTCAAAAGGAAATATCCTTGAGTGGCTCCCAGGGTTACTGCTGGGATTTCCAGACGGCACTTAAACTTGTGGAAACCGGGAGCATGGATCTGTCCCGCTTTATTTCCCACAGAGTTCCTTTCGACTCCCTGCAGGAAGGATTCGAAATCTTGACACGTCCCCAAAACCAGGCAATCAAGATTGTGGTCGTGTTTGATTAATTATTGGAGAGCGCATATGAGCAAATATGAAACAAATGTTGAATTTATGCAACTGCCGGAAAATGCACGGTCGAGGGCGCTGCTAAAGGGGATGGGTTACACGACCAAGGAACTAAAACAGCCAAGGATTGGTGTTGCGAACTCATGGGGGGAGACGAGTCCCGGCCATTTCCATCTTCGGGCACTGGGGGAGGCTGTCAAGGCCGGCATCTGGCAGGCCGGGGGCACGCCTTTTGAATTCAACAGTTTTGGTATGTGTCCCATGGATATCGGAAAACACGGCATACGTTACGATACCCCCACAAGAGATATTGTGGCAGCTGAGATAGAAGCTGCCACCCATCTACATATGTTTGATGGCCTCGTGATGATATCTTCCTGCGACAAGAATGTTCCCGCCAACCTGCTGGCCGCGTGTCGTCTGGACATCCCGGTCATTATCCTCACCGGCGGGCCAATGCAGCCTGGCCGTCAGGGGGGCCGGGATACGGACACGACGACCTTGGATGCGGCGTGTTGGGCATATGGAGTAGGAAAGACACCTTTATCCTTAGACGAAATGGATTATCTGGAAGACTCGGTTTGCCCTGGTCCAGGCGCCTGCGCCCTGCTTGGTACCGCCAATACAATGCAGTGTTTGACTGAGGCCATGGGATTATCCCTTCCAGGCGTTTCGACGACGCCCGCCGTCTCATCAAAAAAAATTCGACAGGCAAAAGAGACAGGATCTCAGATAATGAAACTGATCAAAGCCGGCATCACCTCGTCAGACATAATTACCAAGGGGAGTCTGACCAATGGTATCCGGGTTTTGCACGCCATTGGGGGATCAACCAATGCCATAATTCATTTACTGGCAATGGGCTACGAGATGAGACTGGATGATGACATTAGCCTAGAATTTATAGAACGTATAGGTAGGGAAACACCATGTATTGCAAACGTTCGGCCGAGCGGCCCTTACACGGTGACGGATTTTGATGAAGCCGGTGGCGTACAGGAGATTATGAAACGACTTGAAAAGTTTTTGCATAAAGATGCGCTAACAGTTACCGGCCAAACCCTCTCAGAAAATCTTGCTCAAGCGCAAACAACACCACCCTCTCCGGTGATAAGATCCCTGGAAGACCCGGTTTCCGAAGGGGGCCTTGCTGTCTTACGCGGCAACCTGGCGAGATCAGCAGTCGTTCGTCCCACAGTGATCGTGGACAAAATGAAACAGCATCGCGGTCCTGCAAAGGTGTTTAACGGTCAGGAGGAGGCCCTGGTTGCTTTGCGGGAAAACAAGATTCAGCCCGGAGATGTTGTGGTTGTCCGTTATGAGGGGCCCAGGGGAGGCCCTGGTCTGACAGAGGTTTTTAAGGTTATTGGCTTTATGAGGGGTCTGGGGCTCGAAGCAAGTTGTGCCCTTGTAACAGACGGCAAGATCTCCGGGTTTGCCAAAGGCCCTTTTATTTGCCAGGTGTCCCCGGAGGCAGCACTGGGAGGTCCCATAGCTATGATAAGGGATGGCGACATTATAGAAATTGATGTTCCGAACCGAAAACTGAATGTCCTTATTTCTAAAGAGGAATTGGATGAACGTATCCGCAACTGGAAACCGCCGCCACCTCGTGTATCAGACGGCTTTCTGACTGTATATGCACGTCTGGCCAACCCGGCTGAGAAGGGGGCGGGAATCAATCTTCGTTTAGAGTGATCCTGATATCATCTCATCTGTCTGCCAACTCCGGGAGATTTGGAGCGAGGGGAGACGGATGTCACGAACCCGGAAAAGGAGTCCAAGCAAATGCCCGAAAAGGTTTCCATTGTAAACTGTTTTGGAGAAGATCATGTTTCTCTTACAAAAGCAGTGACTCACGCCATGGACTTGCTGGATTCACCCCTCTCCAGTATCCGTTCCGGCAGCAGGGTGGTCATAAAGCCAAATATTACGGCCCAGGATATCTCATGGCGTCAGGGCGTTGTGACAAACCCAAACCTTGTCAGGGCCATTATCGAGGTCGTCCAACAGTATAATCCTGGTGAGATACTGATTGCCGAGGCCATCGCAATCGGACTCGATGTCAAAAGGGCTTTTTCTTTTCTGGGTTACGACAAGATTGCCCGGGAAACCGGCGCAAAGCTTGTTGACCTGTATGACGAGGAATTTGCTCACTTTTCTATCCCCAAAGGGAAGCTGCATCATTCCATGGAAATCGCCAAGACTGTAATGGGGGCTGATTATCTTATCACAGTCCCTGTTATGAAAACCCATGTAGCAACAGAAATATCGGTTTGTATGAAATGCCTTATGGGGACCATATCCGTGGAACAGAACAAGACATTCCACTTCTCCGGCCTCTGGCAATCCATTATCGATCTGAATTTGGCGGTCAAACCAGACCTCTTTATCGTAGACGGGACAGTCGCAGGCGAGGGAGACGGTCCCATGGCAAATAAACCGGTTAGGCTTGACAAAGTCATAGCGGGGATGAATCCAAGAGCCGTTGACATGGTGGCTGCTCGGATGATGGGTTTTGAACCCGGGGAAAGTGCTTTACTGGGTATGGCGGCGGAGTGCTGGGGACCCTTGCCTGAATCCGAAATCCAGATTCTTGGTGAACCGCTGGAAAAAACCATCAAACCCTTCAAACGCGCAACAAACAGTGTGGCCGCCAGGGAGGGCATCACATATCTGAATGGAAATGCCTGCGCTGCGTGTGCCGGCGTAATTGAGCTGGCGCTTAGGAGAGCGGAGAGGGTGGAAGCCCTCGATAAATCCAGACCCTTACGCATTTTATTTGGTCCGGATGCGGTCATTCCTCAGAAGGAAGGCACTAACCTGGTTGTCGGACGATGTCTCTCCCAGTTAAAGGATGCCGGGTATTTTGTGCCTGGTTGCCCGCCACAGGTATTCCTGATTTCTGATGAAATTGGGGAAATGGCCGGATGTGAGCGAGGTTTTGGTTGCAAAGAAGACTATATGTTTTGTGATACAGATTTTATAAGCCACTCCTCCCGCAATCATCCAGCCAGTTAGCGACAAGCCGTGAAAGTTCTAATAAAGAAGCCGGTGTCTTTTCGAAAGGCAGTGTCGAGGCAAAAGCGACTTGGCGATCCTTCCCGACCCTCCCGTGTGTCCCCTTGATTTTGCTGTGATCCCGCGTTATGGAGGGTGGCAGCCATCGGCCGAGAAAAAGCTCACAAGGATCGTATCCTGGCTTATTGTGGATGTCGACGTGGCGAGCAAAGTCAGGGGCCTCATGTTCGTTCTCCCACCACGGATACGCAAACCAATAGCCGTCTTCTGCTATCAGCAGAAGCTCGCCGGACCGGGGATGCATAACGCCAAGGGTGGCTTGTTCTTTTTTGTCAAGGACCTGTTTTACACCCGGGAGGTTGCGTAAAAGGTCTATGGTTTGTGCTGTTTTCTCTTGGGAACGGATGTAAACATGCGCAATTTCATGATCCACTATTGCAAAAGACGCGCTTTCGTAAAAATCCGGATATGCTCTTCCGGTGATGTCTCGCACCCTAAAGAGACCTGCTTGTTTTAGGGCCAGATTGGGTTGAACAGCACCCCTGTCTGAACGAGCGATTGCATAGTCTCCAAACAAGACGATTTCATATTTGTTGGAAAGTGCAACATCAGCAATTTCGTCAAGCTCTCTCAGGAGATGTCCGAGGGCTGTGGCGGCTTTGGGTGTATCAGGTCCATAACGCTGAAGATCGTAATCAAGCGCCGGAAGATAGGTGAGACATAAATCCGGTCTTGTATCAGGATCAGCCAAGAGAGCACATGTGGCCCGGGCTATCCAATCCGATGACCTATAAGAGGCTGCTGGTCCCCAATAGTGTTTTAAATTGAAACCGCCACCGACTTGCCTCGCCAGTCTGTCATACAGATCAGCAGGCTTGCTGTAGCAGTTTTGGATCATGCCGCCGTGATGTTTGTGAATCGGCGCCGGAGAGACCAGATAGTCGACGGATTCACCAAGACTTTGCTGCCAGAACAGCATGGCTACTTTTTTACCGGTTGCCCTGAAAGCGTCCCATATTCGATGGCCGCCAACCAGTCGGGACGACTGTTCCCAGAACATGGGACGCATAAGTTCCGAGTGGAAGAAGCCGTTTCCGATCATCCCGTGATCGGAAGCCGTTGCCGCGGTTCTAAAACCTGCCTGCACCGCACAAGTCAATGCCGGAAATACGGTATCAATCGGCATCAAATCCATATTGCAAAGAGATTGGACGTTGTTCCGGACCAATAGCTCATGACCCAGGGCAGCAGCCTGAATCACCAGAAGTCGTTTGGGTCGGGATTGCATATTAAAGTCCTTAACTGCTGTAAAATCTGGATGAAACCACAAAAAGGGCGGGTATCGAAAGGATAATGGCGCCGGCTACTGTCAGTCCCGGCCATGAACAAAGCGCTGCAAATGATGCTTGAACGACCAAGAGTCCGTGTATAAAGCTGCCGACGGTAGTCGCCACGAGTTTTGGCTCTGGTTTTCCTTTAAGGGCGTTGCCATGTTTCCAGGCCAACATGAGGGCGGCACCCGAAAGAACACCAGAAACGACCAGGTTGGATAATCCCACATACATCTTGGAAATAATGAAAGAGAAGTGTATGGCAATAAAACACGATGCCAACGACACCACCGGGAGCCATCTCTTTGATCCTACGACAATTTTTTCAGTTTCACGCGCCGCTATAATCGTTACCCCGGCAATGTAAACCGTAATACCGGCGGCCGCGATTAGGGGGAGAGCAGGCCACTCAGTACTGGGGACCGCTGCTGCGCCAAGCAAGACGTTTAGCCCTCTGCAGACCCCTATGTTGAGGGGACCCAGAAACGGTATCTTTTTGACGCCGATGTTGTAGGTAATGATGGTCAACGTCAGTATAACGGCGATCATAACCGCGAAATTTCCGGCAAAGGCGCTGATCGCAATACCCGTAAAAAATAAGACAACGGCCAAGGAAATCGCTGTGGATGGGCTTACGGCGCCACTTGGGAGCGGTCGTGTAGGTCTATCCCTGGCATCTTCTTTCAGATCAAAATAGTCGTTGGATACCAGACCGGCCGCATAAAGCAGTAAACCGGCCAACACACAAGGTAGTACCTTGACAATACTGGGTTCAAAGCCAGCATACCGCGCAAGAAGAAACCCGGCAAGCGGATCGCCCGGTACCGTGAAGAGCGCCGGCAACCGTAATAGCTGGCACCAGGCACGAAACTGGTGTGAAGAGGTCCGGATCATATGTTTGTTCAAAAAAGAGGCCTTATCGTTGGAAGTCTCGGGGATCCACGGGTTGAAGGTCCAGTTGAGGTCTCCAGTTGGGTGAGTGACTGTAGAATTTCATCGGATTGTTAAAAACCAGATTCTGGATTGTCGATCTTGTATGACCGTCCTTGTTCATATGATCCACTACCTTGACCAGGCTCAACGGGTCTGACACCCCCCAGTCAGCTGATCCGTTAACAATAATGCGATCACTGCCATATCGGTGGATCATTTTAGATACCCGGACGGGGGAAAGTATTGATATGGGGTAGACTGTCATTCCAGCAAAGCAACCTGTTTCAAGGGACACTTTGATCGTATCCTCGGTATTGTGGTCAAGAATCGTCCGGTCGATTTGCGCACCTTCGGTCTTGATAATCTCTGCGATTCGTCTTGTTCCTTTCAGTTTTTCCACGTGCGGCAGATGTACGATCACCGGCATATGGCGGTCCATGGCAATATGGAGCTGACGAACAAAAGCATGTTCCTCATTTGGGGTTATGTTGTTGAAACCTATTTCACCCAGTGCAACACAGCGCTCATGGTCGAGATACGTGCCCAGCCCGTCAATGACTTCATCAGCCAGGGACTTGTCTTCAGCCTCCTTTGGATTTAGCGAAACAGCGCTAAAATGGTCGATTCCAAACCGTCTCGCACGCACGGTTTCGAAATCCAGGATGAGCTTGAAGTAATCAAAAAAAGTGCCGGCATATCTTCGATCGGATCCCAGCCAGAACGATGGTTCAACACATGCACGAATACCGGCCTCATACATGGTCTGGTAATCGTTTGTTGTTCTTGAATACATATGTATATGTGGTTCAATAATTGTCATATGATTTTTTCCATTCCAAACGAACTGTTCCAAATCTGCGGTGTTTTGAATGTTTATGACGATTGCAGGGGGCCTGTAAACCTACTCTTGCTGAGTCACAATCTTGTCCAGGTCTCCATCCCACGCGGCGTTGAGAAGGGAGCCCATATATTTCTCTACCTGGTCAGCGGTGAGCGGAATCGGCATGTTCTGCAGTTTGCTCTCAAGCTGCGGGTCTTTGGCTGCCTGAAGCATTTTGGATAGAACCCGCTTTTCCATCCCTTGAATCTCCTTCAGGGTGGTTGGAAACCCGATACTGCGGTTAAAGGCGAGCATCCCTTCGGCCACTGTCCGGCCCAGGTCGCCCGGAGATAGGGCTTCCAGATCCTTTTCAATATGACCGTGTCTGACATATATGGCGCCCACTTTTTGTATACGTTCCACCACTGCATTGGCGAAAAAGAGGGTATAGTATGGGTTTAATAGGGCACAGGCCCGACCGTGTGTCAGGTATTTGACAAGAGAAAAACTATTCAGATGGGGACCGCTCGTCCCCCCGATCATAATGGCATAACCTCCAAGGTCGGTTCCGAGGCCTATCATTTCTCTGGCCGCCATGGCCGAGGGGTTCCGAACCAATTCCGAAAGCCCGGTTATGAGCAATTCGATCCCAAGAAGGGAAATTTCTTCCACTTGAGATAGACCCTCTCCTTTGGCCCCCAGATAGACCTCCAGACAGTGGCTCAATCCATCCATCCCGCCATCCAGCGATAATGACATGGGTTGAGTCACTGTAAGGCCATAATCAAAAACAGCACGGGGCGGAACAATGGCTTCGTCCACAATTAGTTTTTTCTGCCCGGATACGGGGTCGGTGATGTTGGAGTACTTTGTAAGATGGGCAGCGGAGCTGGCAGCGGTCATCACGGCTACCACGGGGAGTACTTCACGGCCTGTCTGTTGGCACAGTCGGGTCACCTCACCAACGCCAAAATATGGGTCTAACTCCGCCTCCACATCTCCGAGGGTTGCCAACATGGCGGCTGCCTTGCAGGCATCGATCCCCGATCCCGACTCAAGTGATACGATCACATCCGGCTTTTTGTGGAGGATATGACCCTGAATACGATAAACATCCTCACGGGGCGCGTTTGGCCTGGCTCCTTGAACCTGGTCCAGGATTTTGATGCCATTGTCTTTTAATGATTTTACCACGTGTTCAATGGCTGGTTTTAGCCATAAAGATGACATCCGCCCAACCAGGAGGGCGCGTCTGCCAACTTGAGCGGTCAATGGACCTACCTCGCCAAGAACCCCTGTACCAAAGGCATATTTCTCGCCTTTGAATGCCACAATCATTTCTCTGGCCTTTTCAATCAAATGGTTCATGAATCCTACCTCCCATGGACACAAGTCCTTTTAGAAGTTTCTTGTCACGGGTACAAAATCCATACATGAAACCCCGGATCGTGTCAAATATCTTCTGTGCCATCAGTTTTTAACAGAATTAGGGTGGGGCCGATTGCCATTTCCGTCTATCCAGGATAGTAGATTGACAAATCAGGTGGGGGGATTTATGTAGTTGTTGATACTGTCTGTTTTAAACAGCTAAAGACAACGCCTGTACCAACACGGGTGCAAACACAGGGTTTCTGTCAAGAAAGGAGTTATAGGACATGGAATTTAGATCTGAAGAAGTAAATTTTCACCGGGAAGAATATATGGACTATCTGGCTGAGATGCGGTCCAAGGATTATCCTCTATTGACGGGAAAAGAAGTCGTAGGGAAGGTAAATTTTTCACACCGCAACCCCAACCCCTACACCCGGGACGGGAAAGCCCTGGTCTCCTTTGTTATGGCGGGAGAAGACATAAAGAACGATATTCAAAATGCAGTGAGGCTTATCGGCGGATTTGACAAGTCCCTGAAACCAGAGGACCGCATCCTTATAAAGCCCAATTTTAACAGCGATGACCCACCTCCCGGCTCTACTGATCTGGACTTCCTCTGCGGGGTCATTGAACTCCTGCAGGAGTATGGCTACCACAACATCTCTGTGGGCGAGGGCGCGGGACGGCCCTGGGTGCCAACAAAAAAGGTATTTGAGAATTCGGGTCTTTCAGCAAAGATGGCGGAAATGATGATCCCGCTGTTGGATTTTGATAAATCCGAGTATATGGATGTGCCAATCGATGGGGAATATCTGGATGTGATCGGTTATGCAAAAGAGTTGGAAGATTTTGACAAAATCATCTATCTCCCAACCATGAAGACGCACTATCTGGCAGGGTTTTCCATGAGTCTCAAACTGACTGTGGGACTGGTTCACCTGTATGATCGTGCAATCCTCCACGGAGACAACCACCTGTTTGTTTCCCAGCGATCCACAGAGATGAATATTCCCATAAAACCCGACCTTATTATCATGGATGGGCGGATCTCATTTGTCAGCGGGGGACCGGCCATTGGGCTGGCTGTTCACCCTGGCGCGGTTCTGGCATCCGGTGACCAGGTGGCCATGGATGTGCAGGGGGTACGTCTTCTCCAGAATTACGCCGCTGTCAATCACCTCACCGGTGATGCCTGGGATCTGCCGCAGATAAAGACGGCCGTGAAACACGGGTTAGGGGTTCGAAAAGATGGTGAGTGGGTTTTGGTTCGCTAAGGGCTTTAGCACGGGTTTTAAAAAGGGGAATCCATGGAATTTTTTGATCTTACAGGGAAAATCGCCATTGTCACCGGCGGCAATCAGAGTATAGGGTTTGCGATCGCGCGGGGCCTTGGGATTGCCGGGGCGTCCGTGGTGATCGCCAACCGGAGGATCTCGGAGGGCCAGAAGGCGGCTCAAACGTTGAAAAATGAGGGGCTAGAGGCTGTGGCTGTCCAAACCGATGTGGGGAGCAAGTCTTCTGTCACCAATTTGGTCTCAACGGTCCTCAGTAAATTCAGCCAGATAGACATTTTGGTCAATAATGCCGGTGTCATTCTGAGGGGGCCTGTGGAAGACTACTCTGAAGAGGAGTGGAATTATATCTTTGACATAAATCTGAGGGGGCTTTTTTTCTGTTGTCAGCTAGTGGGAAAGGAGATGATCAAGAGAAAAAAAGGAAAGATCATCAATATTTCCTCAAATGTCTCCGAAGTGATCCAGCCGGGACGGTCCATATATGCTGTTTCAAAGGCGGGGGTATCCCATTTGACCCGGGCGCTGGCGCTTGAGTGGGCCAAACACAACATCAATGTAAACGCCATCGGCCCAGGGCCAACCATTACAGAACTCAACAAGGTATATTTTAAGGAGAATCCCCAAGACCTTAAAGAGAGGATCGATTCCATTCCCATGGGTAGAATGGGGGACCCTGCGGATCATGTGGGCGCCGCCGTCTTTCTGGCCTCGGAGGCATCCAACTTTATCACCGGGCAGACCCTGCTTGTGGATGGCGGTTCGACCATTTGGTGAAAACAACCTATTCGGACTAAGATTATAATGGTAGAAAAAAAGATTAAGCTCGGTTACCTTGTTGCTACCCCCGAACTTCGTAGCGACGAGACGGTCACGGCCTATCAGGGGGATATGGAAACGGCCTTCCATAAGCTTAGGGAAATGGGATATGACGGGGCAGAGCTGATGATCTTGGACCCGGACTCTGTGGATCGTGACAGGGTGGAGCAGTTATCCAGGGAATATGATATAGAGGTCCCAATACTCTGCACTGGCGAGGTCTATGGGCAAGGCAGACTTTCCTTTATGGACCCGGATCAATCCATTCGGACCGAAGCCATCTTAAGGATGAAGAAGATTATTGATTTCGCTTCTCCCTTTGGGGCCCAGGTGAACATCGGAAGACTCCGGGGGCGGTTTTCGATCGAAATTCCAAAGGAGACATCGCTGGCCTGGATGTACGCGGCATTTGAGGAAGTCACCGATTACGCAGCGGGAAGAGGGGTCACAATAATCCTTGAGCCGGTACCCTACTTTGCCTGCAACACTATCAACTCTACCCAGGATGGAATTGCGGTCGTGAGGAAGATGGGGAGAGAAAATTTCAGGTTGATGTTAGATATCTTTTCTATGAACCTCGAAGACATTTCCATGGAAAAAAGCTTCAACGATGCAAAGCCCTATCTTACCCATATCCATGTGTGTGATTCAAACAGACTTGCTCCGGGAAGAGGTAATCTCGACTTTGGGAAAATTCTTAGTATGATCAAGGCTACCGGCTATAACGGGTATATCTCAGCAGAGTTCTATCAACATCCAGATCAGGACATGGTAATCGAGGAGGCCAGTTACGTCTTGAGGCCCCTTTTGTAAAGGAAAGAATCTGATGCCAAAGCAATCCCTGATTGTCGCGCTTAGAGACAATATGCTCAGATATCGAGAAGAGGCGAAAAACATGCTCTTTGATCTCGTCTCCATTCAAAGTATTTCAGGACAGGAAGGGGAGGCCCAGAGGAACTTGTACCGACGATT
Organism: Desulfobacteraceae bacterium; assembly: GCA_030597505.1. Classification (GTDB taxonomy): domain Bacteria; phylum Desulfobacterota; class DSM-4660; order Desulfatiglandales; family Desulfatiglandaceae; genus JABMQV01. The sequence goes on along the minus strand of JAUVRS010000040.1, from coordinate 234 downwards.
TTCAGCACTCGAGGGCGAGACCTGCCTGATTCCAATGAAGGAGTCCCTTCGTGCTGACTCAAAGTTCGCCTCCGGCATTGATGTTCCCTTTGAGGGGCGCCCTCAAACGCGCTATTTTCAGCAAGGAAAAGGGAAGGGGCGGAGTCTCATCGCCTGTGCACATGTTGATGTTGTTGGGCCTGGAGACTGGAAAGATGCCTTTGTGCCGCGGATCGAGGGGGATCTGCTGTATGG
>JAUVRS010000035.1 GCA_030597505.1 Desulfobacteraceae bacterium | reverse complement strand
GAGTTGTTGGAGGAGGTCCAGACGAATACTGTTTCTCATAAAACGGGTGTCAAGGTTTGAAGGGTCTTAGACATACGGCAATTTCCGCTTCTCGAGGTAGCCCTCGATCTCTTCGCGGGTAAGTTCAATCAACGGTCTGATCACTGTTTCATCCCGAAAGGGCACTATCCCGGCCAATCCTGACGGGCCGCTTCCCCGCAAAAGTCTCATGAGAACCGTTTCGGCCTGGTCATTCAGATGATGGCCAAGGGCAATTTTTTGTGCCTGAGCCTTTGTTTTTACCTCCTCCAGGAACTGATACCTCGTGTCCCTGGCCCTTTCCTCCAGAGAGGGGTCCCCGGTCTTCAAAAAAACCCCTGCCCTTCCGGTTTCAAAAGAAAGAGAAAGGGATTCTGCCAGTGACGCAACGAGTTGCGTTTCAGTCTCGTCTTCTCCCGGTCTTAGGCCGTGGTCAAAATGTGCCACCACCAGGTTGATTGAAAACAAATCTTTGAGTCTGGAAAGGACATCCAGAAGACAAACAGAGTCTCCCCCCCCTGAGACCGCCACCACCACCCGGTCACCGGATGCCAACATCTTGCTTCTGGAAATGGTGTCGGTAACCTTTTTGATGATCTCTCTTTCCAGATCCATCCAAGACCTCTCTCTCAAACCCTTTTCCCACGCTTTCCGCAGACGGTAGCACGCCTGTGGCACAAACTCAACACGCCTCATCCGCAGATTTTTTCCAGATCCCCCCTCTTTTCACGGCCGCAACATCTTGTATCTGTCTCCTCAGCCCGTAGTCCTTAGGACCTGCGCAAAAACAACTTCAAACCGTTCAATCTTCATCACTCTCCAACCGTGAACCCTGAACTCCTGAACCTGAGTAGTCACAATATTTCTATTGACGATTTATCCCAATAGACTATAAAGACCAACAAACCCGAGGGCATACACAACCCTTCTGACCATATTTGTCATGCGATTTGGAGATGGATTCTAAAAGATGAGCGAGACAGAAATCAATAATAACATCACGGCACTCTTCAACCCCGAAACAGTAGCCGTCATCGGGGCATCCGAAAGCCCCCGGAAATTAGGGTATCACGTCATGAAAAGCCTGACAGACGGAGGTTTTGAAGGGCGGATCGTTCCGGTAAATCCGGGTTCAACGGAGATCATGGGGATACCGTCATCTCCATCTATCGACGCATTTCCAGACCCCATTGACCTTGCCATCGTTGTGGTCCCCGCTCAAGTGGTCCCAAAGATATTTGAAGAATGCGAACGTAAGGCCATAAAGGGGGTTGTCCTCATCACGGCTGGATTCAAGGAAATCGACGACCCCTCGGGGGACCAACAACAGATGGCATTGGCCAAAATCGCCCTTAAGGCCGGGATAATGGTGCTCGGCCCCAACACCTTTGGAATGGTTAATCTTCACAAAAACCTGAATGCCTCCTTCACCCCGGATTTTTCATCGGCTAAAAAAGGGGGGGTCAGCCTTGTGAGCCAGAGCGGTGGGGTTTCGCATCTGTTGGCCTTTATGGCCATGCGACAGGGTGTAGGGCTTAGCAAGGTCGTGGGGTTGGGCAACAGACTGAACGTAGATTTTGCCGAAATTCTTCCATATTTGATGGAGGATGCTGAGACTAAAGTGATGGTTTTCTATCTGGAAGGGCTGGATGATCCCAGGCGTCTCATGACGGCAGCAAAGGCCAACAAGGGAAAAAAGCCCGTCATTGCGATTAAGACTGGAAATTCAAAAACCGGGGATAAGGCTTCACTTTCGCACACAGGTTCGATGGCCGGAAATCACAAAATTTATGAGGGAGCATTCAGACAGGCAGGGATTCTCCACGCAGACAGCATCGAGTCTGCCCTGGATTTGGCACAGGCATTGGTCATTTGCCCCCCTCCAAAAGATAACCGAATTGCTGTCCTCACAGCTCAAGCAGGACCGGGGATAGCTGCCTGCGATGTCTGCGAAGCAATGGGGCTTGAGATACACCCATTTAAACCTGAAACACAGGCGATCATCAATAAACTTCTGCCGCCTCTGGCCATCCGGACAAACCCGGTGGATATGGGACCTGTCTGGTTGGACCCTTTGTCTATCAACAACATTATCGAAACTGTCATGGAAGACAGCACCATCGACGGCATCATCCTGTTGACAACATACGCTTCCGCCAATCTTGAGCTACTCGCGAATATCTCCGATTTGCTGATTAAATGGAATCAGAGGAAACCGCTCATCACCTGTCTTGCTTCGCCACCTGGCGTCTGGGACAGGGAGGTGGCCGATCTTGAGAAGACCGGGGCCATTTTTAACCTGCCCACGCCGGAGAGGACGGCAAAAGCCATGGCCGGCCTTTGCAGCTATGGGGTGTTAGCAAGAGAAAGGGATTGAATTTACTTCACGAAAACCCTATAATCCCATCTAGCATTCGAAACTTGAATAATACTATGAAACGGGAGGTGCAAGTGGATATAATTGATAAGGCCATAAAAGAGGGGCGAAACGCCCTCTCAGAACACGAATCCAAGGAACTTCTGCGGAGATATGATATTCCTGTCACCCGCGAAATCGAAACCGCTGACGAGAAAGAAATCTTAACGGCCGTCAATAAAATAGGGTATCCGTTGGTGATGAAGGCCTGCGCACCTGATTTGAGTCATAAGACAGAGCGTGGGCTTGTCCGGGTGGATATCCGAAACGAAGAAGAGGCGCTTTCCGCATTCCGGGAAATGATGGAGGAAGTAAAGGATGACGGCGCCACAGTGCTGGTCCAGGAAATGGTCAAAGGGTCCAGAGAACTCGTGGTGGGGCTCACAAGGGACAGCCAGTTTGGACCGTGCGTGATGTTTGGCCTCGGGGGCATCTTTACAGAAGTTCTCAAGGATGTGTCCTTTCGGGTAGCGCCCATTGAAAAACGAGACGCCCTTGAAATGATGCAGGAAATTAAGGCACGGAAAATCCTGGGGGCCATCCGCGGAATGCCGGCGGCGGACCTGGACCGACTTGCGGATATCCTTATCAAGATTGGCAACATCGGTCTTGAAGAGGAAAGCATCCAGGAAATCGACATCAACCCGCTTATACTTTCAAATAGCCAACCCATTGCCGTCGACGCCCTGGTTGTGTTGAACCCATAATACAGCCTTTAAGAAAAAGTTGCTGGGGGTTTGATCGCTCTGTCATCTTGAAAGAAATCCCGGGCAACGAGTAATCGTTGCCAAAGGGGAAAAGTCTTATTTCTTCCGTCTTGCATCATTTGGTTTCTTCTGTTGATATTGAAATAGCCCTTTTTATGGCTCAACATTATCCAAAATCGTGTCTGGACCGACCTTTGGTTCAGACGCCTGTTGGGCCGCGAAATCACCCGTAGACCCAGGTATGTTCAGTTTTGTTGCAGGAAGGCCAGACCCCCAAAATTTACAGTGTACACCAACTCACCGAAGAGATCCAAAATCTCCTGGAAGAACGATTTGATTTCGTATGGGTAGAGGGGGAAATATCCAACTTCAGCACACCTGCCTCCGGTCACTACTATATGGTCTTAAAGGATGAACGGGCCCAGGTCAGAGCCGTCATGTTCCGCCTTCAAACCAACTACCTCAAATTTATCCCCCAAGACGGCATGAAGGTAATTGCTCAGGGGAGGCTAGGGGTCTATCCGCCCCGGGGGGAATATCAGATCATCCTTGATTACCTCGAACCAATGGGGGTGGGTGCACTGGCCCTGGCCTTCGAACAATTAAAGAAAAAGCTGGCTGCCCAGGGTCTCTTTGATGAGAAATTAAAAAAGCCCCTTCCCTTTCTTCCCCAAAAGGTCGCCGTTATAACATCACCCACCGGGGCGGCGATCCGTGATTTTCTAAAGATCATCCGCAGGAGATTTGCCAACATAGAGATAACCATCGTGCCGGTGAGGGTTCAGGGAGATGAAGCGGCCACGGACATTGTAAAGGCCCTGGACCTGATCAACCGGGATCTGGCGGTGGACGTCATCGTTCTCACCCGAGGAGGGGGGTCCTTTGAAGACCTGTGGGCATTTAACCAGGAGGAGCTGGCACTTGCCATCAGACGGTCAAAATTGCCGGTCGTCTCAGCAGTCGGACATGAAATCGATCTCACCATCTCTGATCTGGTATCCGATCTGAGGGCACCCACGCCTTCAGCAGCCGCGGAGCTGTTGGTGGCCGAAAAAGAAGCGCTTGTGAATCGGGTAAGTGAAATGAGAAACAGATTGATATCGGGGACCGGTCTAAACCTGAAATATCATGCCAAGAGAATGGAATTTTTGAAAATGGGCCTAAAAGACCCCAGGAAACGGTTTGCTGAAATCTGGATGCGACTTGACGAAATCCATTCCCGGCTTGTACGGAACACCCATATCATTCTCCGCGCATTGCAGAACGGGTTTATGTCTGAAAGACGTGCCTTGCTTCTTCACGCCCCTTCTGCCGTCATTTCTTCAATGAAACAGCAACTGGACTTTCAGAGGACATCCCTTGAACGGGCCATAGAAGGACAGCTCACCGGAAAACAGGCGGCCCTTTCGCTTCTGGAGAAAGGGATCCGGGATCTGGGCCCCTTATCAATCTTAAAGCGAGGATACAGTATTACCCGGAAACTGCCCGAAAAAACCGTGGTCGGGGACCCCTCCCGTGTCCGGGAAGGAGAACAGGTTGAAGTGCTTCTGGCTCAAGGAGGGCTGGAGTGCAGGATAGAAAAAGTCATGGTAAAAAATGATCTTGGGGATCTTTTGTCCAGACCCTAAATTTTTCTGGCCCCAATTTGACAGAGAGGTCTCATAGTTATAAAATTATAGAGTGAGGGGCAGGAGGAGTGATGGCTGAAAAAAAATTTGAAGATGCAATGAAACGATTGGAAAAAATCGTACAGGGCCTAGAAGGAAACGATCTGCCTCTTGAGGATGCCCTCAAGAACTTTGAAGAAGGGGTGGGGTTGATAAAATTCTGCTCCAATAAACTGGAAGAGGCTGAGAAAAAGGTCACCCTTCTGGTCCACGAAAGCGGCGGAAAACAAACACAGGTTCCCTTTGACTCCGAGGAAGAAGAAAATGTGGAGTAAGGGGCCTGTGGATCTGAGGACATATCTCCGGACAAAAAAGGCCGTGGTGGACGGGGCCCTTGAGACACATTTCCCTGAGGCGAATGGGCCCTCATCCGACCTGATCAACGCTATGGAATACAGCCTTCTTGCCGGTGGAAAACGGTTGAGACCCATCCTTTGCATGGCCGGAGCTGAGGCCGTGGGTGGAAATGAGACCCATGTACTTCCCGTCGCATGTGCCCTGGAATTGATCCATACCTATTCCCTGATCCACGATGACCTTCCCTCGATGGATGACGATGACTTAAGAAGGGGGAAACCCACTTGTCACAAGGTTTTTGGGGAAGCAATCGCCCTGCTGGCAGGTGATGGTCTGTTGACCGAGGCCTTCAGATTGATGACCACGCCTGAATTGTCAGACCACGTACCACCCCACGTCATCCTCAAGACAATTACCCTGATCTCAGAAGCCGCCGGCTATAGGGGTATGGTCGGAGGACAGGTGGTTGATATCCAATCAGAGGGAAAGACCCTTGATCTTTCGGTCGTAGAGTTTATGCACAACCATAAAACAGGCGCTCTGATTTCAGCCTCGGTGGCCTCCGGGGCCATTCTCGGAGGCGGAGACGAATCTCAGATTAAAGCCATCATCTCCTATGGCCGGAAAACAGGGCTCGCTTTCCAGATATCAGATGATATTCTGGATATTGAAGGTGACAGTGCGACCATGGGCAAGGAATCGGGAAGCGACGAAAAAAAGGGAAAAATCACTTATCCGGCTGTTATCGGTATAAACAGGGCAAAGGAGGTTCAATCGGAACTGGTGGAGGCCTCCATCGAATGCCTACGGGTCTTTGACCACAAGGCAGAGCCTCTGCGTCAGATAGCGCGATACATCGTTGAGAGAAAAAAATGAGCAATTCTGAATCACAACACACACTTCTGAACAAGATAGATAGCCCTTCGGATCTAAAGGGGCTGTCTCTGGATCAGCTCGAAACACTGGCTGGTGAAATCCGTCAAAAAATTATTGACACGGTATCCAAGACAGGGGGACATCTGGCACCCAACCTGGGTGTTGTTGAGTTGACCCTTGCACTTCATAGTGTATTTGATGCACCAAAAGACAAGATCATCTGGGATGTGGGGCATCAGTCCTATGCCCACAAACTCTTAACCGGACGAAGAGATCAATTTCATACCCTCAGGACATACGGCGGCATAAGCGGTTTCCCCAAGAGATCCGAAAGCCCGTACGACACATTTGATACCGGACACAGCAGCACCTCCATTTCTGCAGGTTTGGGCATCAGCACCGCAAAGTGTCTCGGTGGCGAAAAGAGCAAGGTAATCTCAGTCATCGGTGATGGTTCCATGACAGCCGGAATGGCCTTTGAGGGTCTCAACCAGGCGGGGCATACCGGGAAAGACCTCATCGTCGTCTTAAACGATAACGCCATGTCCATCGCGCCAAATGTGGGCGCTTTTTCCTCTTTTTTGAGTCGTAAAATGACGGGTAAAAGATTTGTAAATTTCAGAAAAGAATTGGAGAATTTTATCAAATCTTTTCCCGGTGTTGGTGAAAATATTATGAATCTTGTTCGAAAAAGTGACGATTCTTTCATCACTTTTTTTACCCCGGGCATGCTCTTTGAGGCGTTCAAATTCACATATATCGGCCCAATAAAAGGACATCGGCTTGATCTTCTCCTGGAGGCCTTCAGCAACACCCTCCATCTGGAAGGGCCCATTCTGGTACACGTGCTGACACAAAAGGGAAAGGGGTATGAACCGGCTGAGAAGGACCCCGCTCACTATCACGGGGTTGGTGCATTTGACATCCCCACGGGATCCCCTTCAAAGGGGAAGACAAAACCCCCTCAATCCTATACAGAGGTCTTTGGCAACACCATGATGGAGTTGGCTCGGGAGAACAAAAAGATTTTTGCCATCACAGCCGCGATGCCGGAGGGCACCGGTCTGGTAGAATTTGGCCAACGCTATCCCGAGAGATTTCTGGATGTGGGGATCGCAGAACAGCACGCCGTGACCTTTGCCGCCGGGCTGGCCACCGAGGGGTACCGGCCCGTGGTCGCCATCTATTCCACCTTTCTCCAAAGGGCCTTTGATCAAATAGTTCACGATATCTGTCTCCCCAATCTGCCGGTGACCTTTGCCATCGACCGCGCCGGACTTGTGGGTGAAGATGGGCCTACGCATCATGGAATTTTTGACATTACCTATCTCCGAAGCCTGCCAAACATGACCCTTATGGCGCCAAAAGATGAAAATGAACTAAGGCACATGTTTTACACTGCCCTGTCTCACCCCGGCCCGGTGGCAATCAGGTTCCCCAGAGGAAACGCATTGGGGCTCTCAATTGATCCTGACTATCAGACCATTCCAATTGGTAATGCAGAGATTCTCAAGGAGGGGAAAGACCTGCTGATTGTTGCCCTGGGAAGCACTGTGTATCCAGCCCTTGAGGCTGCCGGGGCATTGGAAGATGACGGTCTGGCTGTCGGTGTAGTAAACTGTCGGTTTGTAAAACCGCTTGATTCCCGCCTGGGAGAGCTTGCCGCCTCAACAGGGCGGATCCTGGTTGTCGAAGAAAATGTCAGACAGGGGGGTCTTGGCGGGGCGATCCTGGAGTTTCTGAACGACAGGGACATAACAAATGTCAAAATCAGGAGGATCGGGTTGCCGGATCAATTTGTAGAGCACGGACCGATTGACATTTTGCGAAAAAAATACGGACTTGATGCGTCCGGAATCCTTAAGGAGGCAAAAGATCTCTGCCAGGGATCATTATAGCGCCAAACTCAGCCTCGACCAAATTCTGGTCCAAAAAGGGCTTGCTGAGAGCCGTGAAAAGGCCAGGGCAATGATAATGGCAGGTCTTGTGGAAGTTGAAGGGGTAAGAGAAGAAAAAGCGGGAACACGTATCCCCGGCTCTGCCGTCATTGAGGTAAAGAAGCGGGGATTGCCATATGTCAGCCGGGGCGGGCTAAAGCTTGAAGAAGCGCTCAGACACTTCTCAGTAAACATCCGGGGTTTGGTCCTGCTGGATGTGGGTGCCTCCTCCGGTGGATTTACCGACTGTCTGCTTCAACACGGGGCAAAGCGAGTTATTTCTGTCGATGTGGGCTATGGACAATTCGACTGGAAGCTCAGACACGATCCCCGGGTGAAACTCCTTGAGAAGACAAACATACGCCATCTCAAGCCGGGAGATCTTGAGGAACCCATCCACGGTGCAGTCATTGATGTGTCATTTATATCCCTCAGGCTTGTTGTCCCCCCTGTTTCCGATCTCCTGACAGCGCATTCCTTTATAATTCCCCTTGTAAAGCCTCAGTTCGAGGTGGAGAAAGGCAGAGTCGGCAAGGGAGGTGTGGTCCGCGAACCAACGCTGCACCGTGAAGTCATGGAAGGTCTTTCACTCTTTTTTGAGGGTGCGGGCTGGGCAGTTGAAGGGCACACCCCATCACCTCTCCTGGGACCAAAAGGAAACAAGGAGTTCTTCATATACCTCACCCGCTAGGAGGTTGCCCTGGGCATACCTCTCCCTACCCTGACGACTGCCAAACCAATTATTGGGTGACGACCGGTTCTTCAGGGAATTGTGGGGAATAAGACGTCAAGCAACCAGGTGCTAGTGAGCTCTCTTGGAGGCTTTCAGGGGGTTGATCTTCCCGGTTTTTTCTTTGATGGTTTTCTCGAGGTGGGTAGCCATATTGCAGTCCCGAGTACGCCATTTGGCTCCCGGGTCGGGAAAGACGGTGCAATACTTACCGGCGGGAAATTCCTGGATTTTCTGGCAGCTTCCACACTGCTCAATAATTGAGTGACACGTGCCGCCATTAAACCCACAGCCTTTTTTGTTCATAAAAAAGCAATCAGACCCTTCTTTTACGCTTGTACAAACCATTTTAGCCACATCCTTTCAAAAATAATTATGATTTACAAAAGGCGTTTTATGCCTCATCAAAAACGTATTGTCAACAAAAATAGCCACGAAATTTTTGTTTTCAAGAAAAAATTTCAAGCTGTTCAAAAAAAGGGACACGGGACCGTTTCCGAAACCAGCAGATATTGACCGCTAAACGGTCATGCCGTGTCGCAAGTGCCATAGTTGGGGAGGCAAAAGCCATACCTCTCCTAATGGACCATTAGGAACCGCGCAGAAACAACCTCGCAGAATTAGGGCGAAAATATGAAGTTGTTTTTGCGCAGGCCCTTATAGTGTGGCCAGTTGTTCCAACTTCTTGACCAGGCCTTCGGCACCCTCAATGATCTCGGTGATCACCTCATCCACGCTCTTTAGTTCACGGATCATTCCGGCTATTTGTCCGCAGTAGACCGTCCCGTCTTCCACATCTCCGTCCAGGGTGGCACGTCGCGACCGTCCGTTTCCGATCGTTTTGAGAAGTTCTTCGACACTGGCGCCCCTCTTTTCCATCTCCACGATCTGATCCGTGAGCCTGTTTTTGACACTTCGGGTGGGGCCAAGCGCTCTCCCGGCGATCACGGTGCCCGCAGGTCCTGCATCAATGATGGCACTCTTGAAATTGGAATGGCCCTGGGCCTCCCGGGTGGCGGCAAACCGTGTGCCTATCTGGACACCTTTTGCGCCCAGGGAAAGGGCTGCGACAAAACCTCTGGAATCGGCGATTCCCCCTGCGGCAATGACCGGTATCCCGACTGCCTCAACGACCTGGGGTATCAGCGCCATGGTGGTGATCTCTTCAAACCCGTCGTGCCCTCCTGCTTCTATCCCCTCAGCCACTACGGCGTCCACCCCTGCATCAGCCGCCTTGACAGCCAGCTGGGGGCTCGGGGACACATGGATCACCTTGAGCCCTGCATCATGGATCATTTGGGTAAATTGCTTGGGGTTCCCGGCAGATGTGCATACAACGTCCACTCGCTCTTTGATGGCCACATCCACAAGGTTTTCAGACCCAGGTTTCCTGATGGGGATGTTGACGCCAAAAGGTCTGTGTGTCTTTTCTTTGACCAGTTTTATTTCTGCTTTCAACTCATCCGCCGTCATACTCCCGCCTGCCAATATCCCAAGACCTCCTGAATTGGAAACAGCTGCACAGAGTTCATTGTAGCTTACCCACACCATTCCCCCTTGAAGGATAGGATACTCTATCCCCAGAAGGTCGCATATCGCGGTCTTAAACATCGACACCTCCTAAATACACCAGTTAGTCCGATTCGCAGTGAATTGAAAAATCAAGGATATCTCGTAACTACTCACGTAGACAGGTTGAAGCTGTTTAGACTGAAGGCTGAAGGGGGCAGACGACCACGATTGCCGTGCTTTGGCAGAAATATTTGATTCTTGCACCAAATATGGCTTCAAAATGTGTTTTTTCCTAACAGTCTTCAGCCTTCAGCCTATCCACCTGGGTAGTTACGATATCTTAAAGTATCCCCGCACTGGCCAGTATCTCTTTTAGTTCTTCTTTCTGTTCTCTGGTAATGCCTCTCAAAGGAGACCGGACCGGGCCCCCATACATACCGATCAGATCCAGGGCAGCTTTTAACCCCGGGATACCAAACCGCGCGGTTACAGCGCCATTGGGAGGGATAAGACAAAGCTGGATTTCCCGAGCGGTTTCCATTTCCCCCTTGTGAAATTTCTCCATAAGTTCTGCCAGAGGATGGGGGGCTATGGCTGCCAAGGCCGCAACACATCCCTTGGCCCCCACTGTCAGGGCCGGGAGCAAAAAGCTCCCTGAGCCCGCCAGCACTTGAAAGGAATTATCAGCCCCGGCCACTACTTGACCGATCTTTACCACATTTCCGGAACTCTCCTTGAGCCCAATGATATTTGGATGACGGGACAGGGTCACAATAATCTCCACACCCAGATCGACGCCCGTAAAGGCGGGAACGCTGTAAAGGACGATGGGGATGGGTGACCCATCGGCGACCTTTGTATAATGGTTTACCAGGGCATCATAATCCATCCTGGATTTGTAATAATGCGGGGTCACCACCATGGCCGCGTCTGCTCCCAGGGACGCGGCTTTTTTTGTGAGTTCAAGGGTTTCAAGCGTTGATTCACACCCCGTCCCCGCGATAAAGAGATGATCCGAGTCAATGGCCTGTCCTGCGGTCTTCCAAATCTCAAGCTTTTCCTCGGTCCTGAGCATCACGGCCTCTCCATTGGACCCAAGCACTGCAAACCCGGTTAGGGACGTTTTCTGCCATTTTTCGAGGTTGAGCGCCAACTGTTCGTGATCCACCCTGCCCTTGTCGTCAAAAGGGGTTGGTATGGGGGGGAAACACCCCGCCAGAGAAATATTTTTTGACATTGAATTCTCCTTTCTCGCCCCCGCTCATGAGGGGCAGACACACGGTCTTTCAGTCCTTCATCCGGTCTGGCAAAAAACCCCTTGAAATCCGGTTGGCACAGAGGCAAAACTATGCTCGCTTTTTGAGTTCAGAGGCCAGTTCAAGCCCCAGTTCCTCAAGCTGATCCTTTGAAACCTCGGAAGGCGCGTTTGTAAGCAAACACGTTGCACTGGTTGTCTTGGGGAAGGCAATGGTCTCACGGATTGATTTAACCCCTGTCATTATGGCCACCAGACGGTCAAATCCCAGGGCCACACCACCATGGGGAGGCGCACCGTATTTTAAGGCCTCCAACAAAAAACCAAACTTCGCTTCAGCCTCTTGAGGCGTAATCCCCAGGATATGAAACATCTTCTGCTGAAGCACAATATCGTGAATCCTGATACTTCCGCCACCGATCTCTGCGCCGTTTAGCACCAGATCATAGGATCTTGCCCTTGCCTTCTCCGGCTGTTTGTCAAGCAGGCACAGGTCTTCCTCCACAGGGGAAGTAAACGGATGGTGAACCGCCTGCAAACGGTCCTCTTTATCGTCATACTCCAGCAACGGAAACCGGGTGATCCACAAAAATGCAAATGTGTCCTCAGACAGGAGATCCATACGGTGTGCCACATCCACCCGCAGCATCCCCAGGGCCTGGTTTACGACCCCGCGCCTATCCGCCATGATCAGAAGCAGGTCTCCGGACGCGGCACCCATCTTCTCATTGACCGCTTTTTTTTCCTCTTCTTTAAAAAACTTGCTGAGGGAGGACTGCCACCCGTTTTCGTTTATCTTGATCCACGCCAACCCTTTTCCGCCATGGTCAACCACAAATTGAGATAATTCATCGAGCATTTTTCTTGAAAAGAAATCGCCACCTTTTTTCACCCGTATCCCCTTGACCACCCCACCGGACTCAACGGCTCCCCTAAACACTCTGAAATCAGATCTACCGGCGACATCGGTCAGATCACGCAACTCCATGCCAAAACGCATGTCCGGTCTGTCCGTGCCAAAACGATCCATGGCCTCCTGATATTCTACCCGCCTGATAGGAAGGTCGATCTGCTTTTTCAGAATCTCCCGAAAAATGTTCGCCATCATGTCTTCGACCAGGGTCATCACCGTCTCTTCATCCACAAACGCCATCTCCAAATCCACTTGGGTAAATTCGGGCTGACGGTCAGCGCGGAGGTCCTCGTCCCGAAAACATCGGACGATTTGATAGTAGCGATCAAAACCGGCGATCATGAGAAGTTGTTTGAAAAGCTGGGGAGACTGGGGCAGGGCATAAAAAGGCCACGGTTGACCCTGCTCGGGACCAGATAATCCCGGGCCCCCTCGGGCGTGCTTTTTGTCAAAAACGGGGTCTCAACCTCAATAAACCCCTCTTTATTAAGATACTGCCTCACAGCGGAAGCAATCTCGTGGCGTTTGCGCATGACGCCAAAAATCTGGGGTCTTCGCAATTCCAGATAGCGGTATTTCAGCCGCAAGGTCTCAGAGGCATCCACGGCCCCGTCCACCTGAAAGGGCGGTGTTTCAGTCAAATTGAGAATCTTGAGCCCGTCAGCCCTCAATTCAATGGCGCCGGTGGACAGATTCGGGTTTTCCTGTCCCTCCAGACGTCTGGCAATGATACCTTTTACCCCCAGGACCCATTCGTTTCGCAAGACATGGGCCCTTTCGTGGCTCTCCTTGTCTATCTGTGGATCAAAGACAACCTGTGTGATGCCTTCCTTGTCGCGGAGATCGATAAAGATCAGGTTTCCCAGGTCTCGTCTGCTGTTCACCCATCCCATCAAAATTGCCTCAGAGCCCACATCCTCGGTCTTGAGGCTGCCACAGTCATGTGTCCGCTTCCACTCTCCCAGTGAATCGATTCTGATTTTTTCCATTTATCTGATATCTTTCAAAAGATTTGTCACAATATTTTGGAGGCCCATCTCTTCCTGTTCCCCGGTTTTCATATCCCTGAGAAGACCTTTTCCCGTCGCAAACTCATCATCTCCGCCAATAAGGGTTTTTTTTGCCCCAAGCCTATCTGCCTTTTTCATCTGAGCCTTTAAACCCTTTGAACCATAATCCGTTTCCGCCCACATGCCTGTTTTCCGTAATGCCATGGTCCAGTTAAAACAGCTCTTTTCCGCCTTCTCCCCTAAAGCGACAATAAAAAGATCCGGGCGTTTGACCTCCCTTTCGCCATCTTCATCCAGCAGCGAAACCACCCTTTCCATACCCACGGCGAAACCAATGGCAGGGTGGTCAGGGCCTCCAAGCAATTTCACGAGGCCATCATAGCGGCCACCGCCTGCGACCGCATTTTGGGCCCCCAGACGATCGGTCTGTATCTCAAATGCGGTCCTGTTATAATAGTCAAGCCCCCTTACAAGCCGATGATTCAGATCAAAAGGTATGCCGACCCTTCCAAGATAGTCCTGAACCGATTCAAAATGATCGTCACAGGTCTCACACAAAGATTCGAGGACCGAGGGGGCGTCCAAGATCGACTGATTGCACCCCTCCACCTTGCAGTCAAAGACCCTCAGGGGATTGGTTTGGACCCTCCTCTGGCAGTCCGTACAAAGGGAGTCGGCCTTATCACCGAGATAGTCCATGAGGTCTTTCCTAAAGCCGGGTCTGCACTGGGGGCACCCCAGAGAGTTGAGATTGAGGACGAGGT
>JAUVRS010000079.1 GCA_030597505.1 Desulfobacteraceae bacterium | reverse complement strand
TGTATGTTTTGAGGGCCGCCTCACGCAGGTTTCGTTTATCCTGGAGCCTTGCCAGGTTGAGCAAGAGGTCCATATCCTTTGGCCGAAGCCTGTGCATCCCCTCGAGTTGTTTTATCGCCAGATCTTCCTTTCCTGTCTTGAGATAGGCTACCGTCAGGTACTCTCTGATGATCACCTGTTTTGGGTTTGCTTGGACACCTTTTTCCATAATGGGAATCATCGTTTCATAATCACCCTGCCCCTTAAGGTATTCAAAGATAAAATCATAGAGATCCAGTTCCCTTGGCTTCAGGTCAACAAGGATCTGTGCTTGTCTAAAGGTCGTTTTTTGATCCCCCTGCCTCATATAGATATCGAACAGGATTTCTCTGACAGCCGCGTCCTTTGGGTGCAATTTGATATATTTTGTCAGATAGGACAAAGATCCTTTCAAGTTTCCGTCTTCATATTCGAGTATACCCATATTGTAGATGATGGTCTCGTTTTTTGGATCCAGGGAAAGAATCTTCTCATAGATTTCTTTGAGTCTTTCTTTATTGCCACCTTTTTCCAACACCTTGGCCATCAACATGAGGGCCTTGAGGGAGTCCGGCTTCTCTTCTAAGACCTCCGACAGGTATCTCTCGGCCTCGCCCCTCCTCCCTTTGCCCATAAGGCTCTTTGCCAGCTTTATCCGACCTTCCAGGTCCTCTGTTCTCAGCGCCACCCCCTTTTCCAGATATTTTTCCGCCTCTTTTTTCTGACCCGTTTTTTCATAGAGATAAGAGAGATTGTAATATATATTGGCATCTTCTTTATCCATGTTTGCAGCAGCCAAATAATTGGAAATGGCCTTTTTCAGCTGGCCTGTCTCTGTATGAAGGTATCCCAACCGTTCGTAAACCGGCAGCCTATCCTTCTCGTGCAACCGCTTGACCAAGGCCTCATATTCTTTTGCAGCTTCTCCAAATTTCCCTTGTTTTTCCAGGAGCTCTGCCAGTTGGAGCCTCGTTTCCAGATCTTCCGGGTCCAGGTTTACAAGCCTTTTTAGGACCGATATTTTTCCGTCCGTTGCCTTGGTGGCCGTATAAATGCCAAGAAGTTCTGTAAGTATTTTTTTGTCTGGTTTTTTCCCGGCCTTTTTTTCGAGCATCTCTATGGCTTTATCCAAATGACCGACAGATTTATATTCTCGAAGGAGCCCCCTTTCAAGCCCGGCATTCTTGGGAAACATATCAACCGCACGCCTGAGGATAGCTATTCTCTGCTCCTTGTTGATAGTCCTGTTGGCCTTGTCAAGCCAGTCCGCGGGAAGCGGTCTCACATCCAAGATCATATACCCCAGGCCCTGATTATGGTATTTTATCTCAACCCGGAACTTGTAATGCTCAAAAATGTTCTGGTTTGGTAAAAGGGCCGAAACGACAATTTCCTTGTATCTGAGGGCGTTCACATCCAGATGTTCTGATACCAACCGGAAGCCAAAATTGAAAAGAATGTCTGTTGAAGTCTTCAAAACTTTGACGTTGCGGACACCCAAATCAAAGAAGATGCTTGCGGACATCTTGAGAATTTTGACCCTGTCCCTGGGATGAAGAGTGAGGGTTTCCCCTGAGAAGATCTCTTGAGACTTACCATTTACAGAAAAAAGGATATGGTCAAATTTGGGGGAGAGGGGAACATTAATACCGGAAAAGAGATACCAGCCCACCGCCACAACAATGACTAGCAGGAGGATTGTCATCCAAAAGGCCAGTCTTCGATATACTGGTTTTTTCCTTCGCCTTGTCAGCAATCGTTAGCACTCGATCGATTAGGGATTGACGATTCGAAGATCAAAAATTTGTATCGGCTTATGCCCTTGGTTTTGCAAACTGCTTGTTAAGAAATGCCTTATCTTTGATCTTTTCACTATACTTCCCTTCCCAGATTAAAAGGATCGGGCTTGCCACAAAAATGGAGGAATAAGTTCCTACGATAACGCCGATCATTATTGCAAACGCAAAATCATGGATTACGCCGCCGCCCAAGACAAAAAGGGCCACGATAACGATCAGGGTGGTTGCGGAGGTCAGGATGGTACGACTGAGAGTCTCATTGATGCTCGTGTTCATGGTCTCTTCAAATGAACGTTTTCTGAAACGTCTCAGGTTCTCACGGATTCTGTCAAAGACGACGATGGTGTCGTTCAATGAATACCCAACGATGGTAAGAATGGCGGCAATGATCGAGAGAGATATCTCCCTTTCCGTCAGAGCAAAAGCCCCGATCGTTATGGTAACATCATGGATCAGCGCAATAATTGCACCCAGCGCATACTTCAATTTCAACAGAAAGCACAGGCCAAGGGTCACGAGCAAAGCTATTACTATGAGCCAGGTGACACTCATGCCAAGGGTAGACGCTAAATAGACCACCATGGCCAGAGACAAGGCCATTATAATACTCATCAACCATTTTAGCTCAAACCGACCGGAAATATATATTGCAATAAATAGAATAGCATAAAAAATGGCAAACAGGGCCTTTTCTCTCAAGTCCTTCCCCACTTTGGGCCCAACCATCTCCACTCTTCTCATGTCCACGCCTTTTCCAAATTCAGTGACCAGGGCCTTCTCGATCTTGTCGCTCAGACCGGCCAGTTGGACTTCCTTCTGCCTGATCCGGATCATATATTCAAACTGTCCTTCCTCTCCGAACTCCTGGACAATGCTGTCTTGCAGCTGAACCGACCTCAAGGCCCTCTTTATATCAGCCGCACTCCGTTTTTCAGACAGTTGGATCTGGACCATGACGCCCCCGGAAAAATCAACACCATAATTGGGCCCGCCCCTCCATATAAGAAGGACAATTGTCCCGATAATCATAAGGGCGGAAAAGCAAAAAGCGATTTTTCGTCTGCCGAGAAAATCAATGTTGATTCCGGGCTTGATGAATTGCATGTTATAGCTCCAAATCTAATGATCAGTTGTAAGTCAGCCTCAACGCGGATATCAGACCAGACGATCGGTCTTGTATCTTTTATCCTGAATCTTGGACACCGGGCCATGCATTTGGGACAATTCAAATGCTGATCCTTTTCATTTTCCTTTTTACATAAAGGTAGTCAAAGATAATTCTTGATACAAAAATGGCCGTAAACAGGCTGGCCACAATGCCGATGCTCAAGGTCACTGCAAAACCCCTGACCGGACCGGTTCCGAACTGGAACAACACAAGGGCTGCAATCAACGTGGTTACATTGGCGTCAAGGATCGTTACGAGAGCCTTGCCAAAGCCACCCTCGATAGATGCCCGGGGGGTCTTTCCCAACCTGAGTTCTTCCCGGATTCGTTCAAAAATCAGGACATTGGCATCAACAGACATGCCGATTGTCAGGATGATCCCTGCAATCCCGGGAAGGGTAAGGGTGGCGCTAAAAAACGCAAGTCCTGCCATAATAAAAAAAATATTCAGAATAAGGGCCAGATCGGCGATGGCGCCCGAGAGCCTATAATACACCACCATAAAAAACACGACGATCAGACCGCCGATGAGCATGGACTTAAAACCCTTTTCTATCGAGTCTCTTCCAAGAGAAGGTCCCACCGTACGTTCTTCTATTATCTTTACAGGCGCAGGAAGAGCCCCCGCTCTGAGGATTATTGCCAGGTCTCTGGCCTCATCCATGGTATAGCGCCCCGTGATTTGTGCGCGTCCTCCTGAGATCTTATCCTGTATCACAGGGGCCGAATTCACCCTATTGTCCAGGACAATGGCAAGTCTTTTCTTGATGTTTTGCCCGGTGATCTGCTCAAAAATTCTCGCGCCTCTCGCGTCAAATGAAAGGGATACATACGGTTCGTTATACCGTTGATCGATCTGAACCCTGGCATCTGTCAGATATTGGCCTGTGAGAACAGTCCTTTTCTTTAGCAGAAAGGGAACCTTTCTTTCCAGACCCGTTTTCGGGTCAACGGTAATCTGATATAAAATTTCCTCCCCAGGGGGAATTTTTCCCTTCAGCGCCTCCTCAACGCTTCGAACATCGTCGACCAGTTTGAATTCCAAGAGCGCCGTCTTGCCTATCAGGGCAATGGCCCTTTTGGAGTCTTTTATCCCGGGGAGTTGGATCTGAATTCTGTAATCTTTTTGTGGTCTGATATCCGGCTCGCTGACCCCGAATTGGTCTATTCTGTTTCTGATGGTTTCAAGGGCCTGGTCCGCTGCCATTTTCATCAACTGGGTCTTTGCTTTGGGGGCCAAAACCAGTCGAAACACCTCCCTGCCCTCATTGTCAACGGTTGTCTGCACCTCAAAATCACGGAAGTTTGTCCTCACCGTATCCAAGAGGACATCCTTGTCTTCCGGTCTCATAAGTGTGAGGGAAATCCCTTCGGTACCGAACCGTTTGAGCGTCAGATATCTCAGCTTACTCTTTCGCAGTTCGTGTTTCAATTCATCCACAACCCGTTCCAGGTGGCTCTCTATGGCCTTCTGGGCTTGCACCTCCAGCACAAGGTGCATTCCTCCCTGCAGGTCAAGCCCAAGGCTAATCTTTTCCTTTGGAAGAACACTTGACCACCACACGGGGAGGTCATCAGAAAGGGAGGGGATCAGATATACCAATGCCATGACTACCGCAAACAAAGCGATCGCAGCACGCCAGCCTAAACTCTTGAACACTTGCTACTCCATATATAGTTGACAGATTAAGATTACAGGGTGAATCAATGCACCCGGAACTGTCTTGACCCGTGGGCTAACTCCTGCCCGTTACCCCGGAGATGGAGCCCCGCGATACCTTTACCCTCACCTTGGGCGCAACTTCCATTGTCACAACATCATCAGTTATTCCGGTTACCAGGCCATGAAGACCACCGGAACTGATAACCCGATCCCCTTTTTTAAGGGCCGAAAGCAACTCTTTGTGCGCTTTGGACTTTTTTTGCTGGGGCCGGATAAGCAGGAAATAGAAAATCCCGAACATCAGTATCAAGGGTAGGAAAGCGCCAAACCCGCCTGAGCTGCCTTCGCCGCCGCCGCCGCCCAATGCGTAAGCCAAAAAATTCATTTTATAACCTCCTGTTGGTTGATGTGTATATGCCCAAAAGTCTACCCCCACAAAAAATCGATCTATTCCGATGGGGGTTCAATCAGACAAATAACTGTTTTTTTCCTGATGGTCATAGAAATCACGGCGGTAAATGTCAAACCTGTCCTCTTCAATAGCACGCCGCATTTCTTCCATCAGATGAACATAATAATAAATATTATGGATCGTATTTAAGCGATAAGCCAAGAGTTCTTTTGCCATAAACAGATGTCTTAAATAGGCCCTTGAAAAATGACTGCAGGCGTAACATTGGCACCCCTCTTCAATGGGTTTTTCGTCATCTGCATATCGGGCGTTCTTGATGTTAACCCTGCCAGTGGCAGTAAAAAGGGTGCCGTTCCTGGCATTTCGGGTTGGCATAACACAGTCGAACATATCCACCCCGGACATAACCCCCTCTACCAGATCCTCCGGCGCCCCTACACCCATCAGATATACGGGCTTATCATCCGGGATAAAATCCCTTGTATCCCTGATAACCCGGTCCCTGGTCTCCCGATCCTCTCCTACTGAAAGCCCGCCGATAGCATAGCCTTCAAAATCCATCTTGGTCAGATCCTTGGCGCTCTTTTCCCTCAAGTCGCTAAACATACCGCCCTGGATGATCCCAAAGAGCGCTTGGTCGCTGTTTTTCTTTTTCTCTATGCACCTGCGTGCCCAGAGGCTTGTCACCTTCACAGAATTCAATACATAATCGTAGTCAGCGGGATATGGCACACATTCGTCAAAGGCCATTATGATGTCCGCCCCAAGGGATTCCTGGATTTCCATGGCCTCTTCCGGACCGATAAAGTGTTTCGATCCATCAAGGTGGGACTGAAAAGTCACCCCCTTTTCGGAAATTTTCCTCAGCCCCGCCAGGCTGTATACCTGAAACCCTCCGCTATCGGTCAAAATGGGTCTTGGCCAGTTCATAAACCCATGAAGCCCTCTCAGCCGCTTTATGAGGCCATGACCCGGCCGTAGGTAAAGATGGTATGTGTTGGCCAAGATGATTCTGACACCCGCATCATCCAGATCTTCGGGTGAGAGCGACTTCACTGACCCCTGTGTGCCAACCGGCATAAAGACCGGGGTGTCAAATGACCCGTGGGGGGTTCTGATCTCTCCCACTCTTCCCCTGGCCGTGGCGCACTTATGACGTATCCTGAATTCCAAAGAGCCTTGAACCAGCACCTAATATCCGACACACAGTATCTACAGGATCAGCATGGCATCGCCATAGCTATAAAACCTGTACCTCTTCTCAATGGCCGCCTCGTAAGCATTTTTTACCAATTTGAGCCCCGCCAACGCGGACACCAGGAAAAGAAGCGAGCTCCTGGGCAGATGAAAGTTGGTAATCAGGGCATCAACCACCCTAAAGGAAAACCCGGGGATGATCAGAAGATCGGTCTCGCCTTGTCCGGTCTTTATGTTACCCTCTGGACCGGCTGCCGTCTCCAATGCCCTCACCACGGTAGTCCCCACGGCAACGACCCTTCCACCTCTCTCTTTGACTTTGTTAATGGCCTCTGCGGTCTTCTGTTCGATAGAGTAGGATTCTTTTTCCAGCCGATGTTTTCTGATGTCCCTTTCTCGGACCGGTTGAAAGGTCCCATATCCCACATGGAGGGTCAGGGCGACGAGAGAAATTCCCACCACTGCAAGCCTCTCGATCAAGGTTTCCGTAAAATGAAGCCCAGCTGTAGGGGCTGCCACAGCTCCCTTTTTCCTTGAAAAAATGGTTTGGTATCGCTCTTTGTCAAGCCTTGAAAAGGGGTTGTTCTTGTCTCGCTTAATGTAAGGAGGCAAGGGCAACTGCCCTTCTTGTTCAATCAGGGAATCGATGGACCGATCCCCCTTGAACTCAATCCTGACAAGCCCTTTGACACCCACTTCTCTAACCTGACCCGAAAGAGCGGCGCCAAAGAACAAAACAGTCCCTTTCTTTGGTCGTTTTGATGATCTTAAGAGACACCAGCGAGTGTCAGTTTCATTATCGGCCGGATCCTGTTGTCCCAACACCAGAATTTCAACCTTGCCCCCGCTATCTTTTCGGCCAAACAGTCTTGCGGGAACCACCCGGGTGTCATTTACAACCAAGAGATCCCCTTGCCTGAGCACCCCGGGAAGGTCGCAAAACACATTATCAGAAAAGGTCCTTTTCTGTCGATCCACCACCATCAGCCGGGAACCGTCCCGCTGGACCGTCGGAACCTGGGCAATGGCGCTTTCAGGCAATTTGTAGCTGTAATCCTCTATTTTAAACATCTACATACTTAAACGGATCATTTTAGACGACACGCTTTTTAAAGTCAAACAATTTTTCTTTTCCCCCAAACCTTAAAAAATGCCGCCATCTCACCAAAAAGGCAGAGAAAAGACCTGCTAAAAAAAATAGAGCCCCACGACCCCAAAGGGGACCGGCGCCTGGCTCTTCTTGAATCGAGGCACAAAACTTATACCCCCCCCAACCCCCCGTGTCAACCTTGACGGGTTCAGAGAGCGGCGGAGACAAAAGGCCGACCCTCGCCAAAACCCGAGTTTATCAAAAACCTACTAAGAAAGATGATTTTCGAGTGTATAGTGCTTGATCTATCAAGAAAGATCAGTTAGCTTTTATCACATGAAAGATAGACTTGACCGACTGTTAAAGGCCACCATCGATGAGTGCTTTGAAAAAAATGTACTCAAGAGAACACCCCTCCCGGATTATGTAATCGAAATCCCCAATAATCCGGCACACGGGCATTTTGCCACCAATCTACCGATGACACTTGCCTCGGTCCAGCACCGTTCACCCAGGGAAATCGCATCTGTCATCCGTGACCACCTGAAAAATGAAGATGGTTTCCTTGAGAACTCAGAGGTAGCAGGCCCTGGTTTTATAAATTTTTTTGTAACCGCCAGGGAGTGGCACCGCATCTTATCATCCATCATCGACCTCAAGGATGACTATGGCCGAAGTGGGGCAGGAAGCGGGCAAAGGGTGCTTGTAGAATTTGTCAGTGCAAATCCCACGGGCCCTCTTCATCTTGGACACGGCCGAGGGGCAGCCCTTGGGGACACCCTGTGCCGGCTGCTTTCCTTTTGTGGATATGATGTGGCCCGAGAGTTTTATATAAATGACGCAGGACGACAGATCCATATCCTGGGGGAATCTATCTTCAGCCGATTCAAACAGATAAATAACCCTGAATATCCATTCCCGAAAAATGGGTATCACGGTGATTATGTCCTGGGTTTAGCCAAAACCATATCTGAACAGATCGATCTGGAAACTCTTTCGGATGGGGACGCCGTCCATGAGTGCTCAAAAATGGGAAAAGAGCTTATGTTAAAGGAAATCAGACAAGACTTAAAACGTTTTGGGGTCGACTTTGATTTCTGGTACAGTGAAAATGACCTTTTGTCATCCGGCCTGCTGAAAAACACTCTTGAGACCCTCAAAGGAAATGGCCTGCTTTATGAACAAGACGGGGCCCTGTGGATCAGGACCGCCGATTTTGGAGATGACAAAAATCGGGTCCTAAAGAAAATGGATGGGCAGTTTACATATTTTGCATCTGATATTTCCTACCACCTTGAAAAGCACGACAGGGGCTTTGACAGGGCCATTGATATATGGGGTGCCGATCACCACGGGTATATTCCCCGAATGAAGGCCGCACTCCTATCCTGTGGGGTTCCCAAAGACTGGCTCTCCGTCATGCTCATTCAGTTTGTAAAACTTTGGAGGCGCGGTCAGGAAATACGGATGTCAAAGAGAGCAGGAACCTTTGTCACACTCCAGGAACTTTTGGACGAGGTAGGCGTGGACGCGGCACGGTTTGTTTTCCTCACAAAGAGCCATGACTCACAGCTCGATTTCGACATAGATCTCGTAAAAAAACAGGACAGTGACAACCCGGTCTATTATGTCCAGTATGCCCATGCAAGGATATGCAGTATCTTGCGAAAAGCCGCGGAGGCGGGGATTACGATGCCGGACAAAACAGACGGGATTCTCGATCTGGTTTCCTTGGATGAGGAAATGGCACTCATAAGAACCATGGCCCAATTTCCTATAATCCTGACGGAGATTTGCAAGACAACGGAGCCTCACCGCCTCACTTACTATCTGACAGAGTTGGCCTCATCCTTTCACAAATATTTCAATTTAGGCACAAAAATACCCGAGAATAGAATTATTACCTCCAAAAAAGACTTGAGCCAGGCAAGGTTGCTCCTGGTTGCGGGGGTGAGGACTGTCATTGCAAATGGGCTGAGACTTCTTGGTATCAGTGCCCCCCAAAAGATGTAAACAAGGCTGACGAGATATGCCTCCCA
>JAUVRS010000011.1 GCA_030597505.1 Desulfobacteraceae bacterium | reverse complement strand
TTGATTGCCGTGCCTTCTGCCAGGAACTCCGGGTTGGAGAGAACATCAAAACGGATACCGTTATCATCGACGGTGAGGATTCTTTCCATTGCCTGAGCGGTCCTGACAGGAAGGGTGCTCTTCTCAACGATTATCTTGTCGGAAGTGGAATGCTCTCTTATTTGCCTGGCCGTCTTATCCCAATATTGTAAATCGGCTGCCATCCCGGCACCGGCCCCAAAGGTCTTTGTTGGGGTGTTTACGCTCACAAAGATAATTTCCGACTCCCGGATTCCCTTTTCAATCTCGGTGCTGAAAAAGAGGTTTCTGCCCCTTGCCTCTTTTACAACCTCGTCGAGCCCCGGTTCGTAGATGGGGAGATCATCCGAATTCCACTGGGCGATACGTTCGGGATTGATATCCACAATTGTCACTTTATACTGCGGGCATTTGTTGGCAATCACCGCCATGGTCGGTCCGCCTACATAACCGGCTCCGATACAGAGGATCTTTTTCTCAAAACCCATCTCTTTTCTCCCTTCTCTCCCATGACATGCGTGCATCTTGGGGCTTTTTCTGGTGCACAGCGACATCCAGAGAATATCAGACGGCTTTTCAAGAGTCACTCAAAAAGTTTTCAAAAGAACGATGTAGCCCCCGGCAATTCTTACAACTTGACACCCCACCCGCATCTCCATATGTTATTCTGAAGGTTTCAGCGCTTTTATTTCGATATTTTACGGATCAGGACCACCGATGCCCAGAGAAAACAAAAAAGCTGACAAATTGAACATCCCTTATGGGGTATATACGCTCCTGACGGGCGCCCTGGTCGCACCCCTCTTCTCGGCCATTTGGGGCTATTCCCGTGTCACAGGCCACTACGGGGATCATCTGAAGGAGCGTTTGGGGTTCTTCCCTCAGAGGGCCATTCGCCGTCTTTCAGGATCCCCCAGGATCTGGATCCACGCCGTATCTTTGGGAGAGGTAAAGGTGGGAGCAGCATTAATAGATGCGCTCAGGGAAATGATCCCCGGCTGCTCTTTCCTGGTATCGACGACTACACCGCATGGGCGTAAATCAGCCCGAGAAACATTTGGTGAGGAGATTCCCGTGGTCTATGCACCGGTTGATTTCGCGGGATCCGTACGCAAGGCCCTTTCAACGGTACGCCCCGATGTCATGGTCTTTCTGGAGACCGAAATCTGGCCCTCATGGCTTTTTGAGGCACGCCGCATGGGAATCCGGACCGTCCTGATAAATGGACGGATATCACCCAGATCCATTGACGGTTATCTCAGACTGAAGCCTTTTTTCCGTGATGTCCTCAAAAATTTTGATGCCTTCAGCATGATCCTGGCGGATGACGCCGACCGGATAAAGGCGATGGGGGCGGAGCCTCACAAAATAGAGATAAACGGAAATGCCAAATACGATCTCCTGGCAAACAGCGCAGACCCTGCCATGGAGACAGAGATTCGACGGATATACAACCTCTCCCCAAGCCAGAAGGTGTTTGTAGCGGGAAGTACTCGGGAGGGTGAAGAGGAGATGATCCTGGATGCGTATGACCGAATTCGGGAGAAATTCCCGGACATGATCTTGATCATTGCACCCAGACACGTGGAAAGGAGCCGTGAAATAGGCTCCCTGGTAAAAAAACGCGGCCTTGATTATCAATTGCGAACCCGGTTTGACCGTAAAACACCCCGCACCTCAAGCGTCGTGATTATTGACACCTTTGGAGAGCTATTCAAGGTATACAGCGCGGCAACCATCGTATTCTGCGGTGCCAGCCTGGTTCCCCTTGGCGGACAAAACCCTCTTGAACCGGCGGTTTGGGGAAAGGTGGTCTTTTATGGGCCTTCAATGGAGGATTTTCTTGATGCAAAGGCCCTGCTGGAGGCGGAAAAGGCCGGCGTATTGGTTTCTGATGCCAAGACCATGGCTGAAAAGGTGATCTGGTTTCTGGGCCATCCCGACGATTTGATGGCATATGGTCAAAGGGCCCGGAAGGCGGTCCTTAAGAACCAAAAGGCGGCCCAAAAACACGCGGAGGTGATCAAAAGGCTTGTCGTGCAGACCCGGTAAATGTATGTCACTGCGATAATTGGAAAAAGAGAGAGGAGAATTTCTATGAACATTGATCACGAAACAATCACAAAAATGTATAAGGGTCTTGCGGCAAAAACAAGGGCCAGGTTGAACCAGGCCATAAAAGTGATCATTGAAGCGAAAGAGCGGGGCGGCAAGGTGGTTGCCGTGGTGGGGAGCGGACCCAACATCCATGAAGGGGTCACTACCCTTATCGCCGAATTGATCCACAAGGGGATTATTGACGGGGTCTCCACCAGTTCTGCAGTGATAAACCATGAAATGGCGGGTACGCTTGAAAAGGTAAAACGGTTTGATGGTGAGGCCTTTGGTTTTGAACCGGAGAAGCTTCCGTGTGATGGGCAGTTTGAGGTCAGCATGATCACAAATGCCCGTTTGGAGGCGTATCAAAAAGAAGTATATATAGACACAGGGCTTTACCGGAGGATGAGACGCGCCAATGGAAACACCATCACAAAGGTTGCGGGGAACATGGCGTATCCCACCGGCCTTCGCACGGAACGACTGGCACGTGATGTCCTTGCTCTCGCCAAAAAGACCGGGCTGCCCTTTGAACAGGTGGTAGGTTACGGCGCTGATCCCTACACCATGATAGGGGCTGGGGCCCTGAACAACACCCCCGTAATGGTTACGGTGCCACAGATGATAGGGGGTGGGGAGGTGGGCCTGGCAGTCGGGGACTCCCTTTCCATCTCGGAGCGTTGCCAACGGATCGCAAGCCTTCTTGGCAGCGCCGATGTTATCATCGAATCAGCTCTGGCCCTTTCCCAGGAAATCCACGACGGGCCCTTTGAACTTTTTACAGGTCATGGCATATGGTCGGACTGGGAGGGAGGATGGACCTATTCTCTCAGAGATAAAAAGATCGTCAGGATAGACCTTGACCCCAACCTGGAAAAGGCGTGGGCCAAAGAGAGAGAGTCCGGGATGGTGTCAGATGCGGTTCATAAGGGTCTTCCAAAGACAAAGTCCATGCGCATCCCATTTCGGATGGAGATGTCGGGGTTTGCCAGGATTCCGGGGAGCATCCCTGTTGTGGGGGATATTGGCGAGATATGGCCAATCATGGCCACACGGGTTGCAAAGGCCCTTGATATCAAATTGGACATCATGAGCTACAAACAGTCTCTCCCTACCGGCGAAAAGTTCCGGGATTGGATTGTAAAACGGGTAAACCCTGTTGACAGGGACCGTATGTTTTCGGCAGTTCGGGGACTTGCTCCCGGTTCACGCTGATCCGCCTTTGAGACGAACCACTGTGGCCCCCCAACCCGAGGGGCCGGAGTCGAGACCGAAGTCCAGGACATCGGGGTGTCGCTCAAGCCGGGCATGTACGGTCCGGCGGAGGGTGCCCCTGCCTTTTCCGTGAATAATTTTCACTTCATAAATCTCTTTTTCAAGACATGCACGAAGATATTCCTCCACCACTGAAGACGCCTCTCGAGGGGCAAAGGTGTGAAGGTCCAGGGTCCCGTCAATTGGGAGTTCAATGGGTTCCGGCTCTGTTTCCATCATATCTTCTCAAGGTCCAGTTGATCCCCAAAGTTCTCAAAAAGCGCTCTGTTTAATGTTTCAAGATCCTTTTCCGTTTCCACCTCCACCACCAGGTCTCGTTCATCCAGGACCTTTAGGTAGCCATATTTATGGACAAGTTCGGCCACCTTCTTTACATCAACGGTCACCCACCTATTCATCCGCAATACCAGTTCATCCCCGTTAAAGGCCCTTTCAATGGTGAGATCCACATTCCTCTCCTTGGCCTCCCACCCGATCACCGCAGGCTTTATGACAACGGGAGTGACCGGATCATGCATAGCTGCACATCGAAACCAAAGTCTTGCGCGGATCATAATGCCATTGCCTTTTATTCCCTCCCTAAAACTTTACCTTGGGAGCCTCCTGTCGTTCCTTGGGAACCTTAAAGAAGGTGGCCTTCTCAAAACCAAACATCCCTGCAATGATATTGGTGGGAAAGGTCCGCAGCTTGGTATTATACACCCGGACCGTCTCATTGAATCGCCGCCGCTCAACAGCGATGCGATTCTCAGTCCCGGCCAGTTCATCCTGCAAACGAATAAAGTTGGTGCTCGCTTTGAGGTCCGGGTATCGCTCAACCACCAGCAGGAGGCGGGCAAGGGCGGAAGAGAGTTGGTTATTTGCCGCCATCTTCTCCGGCACGCCTGTGGCACCTGCCACCCGTGAGCGGGCCTCCGTGACTTTTACAAGGACCTCTTTTTCGTGGGCAGCATATCCCTTGACCGTTTCCACATAGTTGGGGATCAGGTCATAGCGGCGTTGAAGCTGGTTTTCCACCTGTGCCCACGCCGCCTTTACGCCTTCATCCATGGTCACAAGGGTGTTGTAGGTCCCCTTGAAATAAGAATAGGCCATCAGGATAAAAAGTATGACAATGCCGAGTACAATCAGAATAATCTTGACGCCCTTACTCATCTTGTCCTCCTATGGTGTTTACCAGACCGGAAAGTTTTCTCATTTCCCTCAGATAGTCTTTAAAAAGAGCGAGGCTCTCTTTATCGCCCGGTTTAGTGTCTTTCCCCTTTAACTCAAAAAGCTTTTCAAACACCGCCCTGTCAAGGTTAAAGGTTTCCGTGGTGACCCGAATAATCTCTTTCCTCTCCCGGGGTATCTCCTTTCCCTTGATGTACAGGAGGGCCTCAAAGATGGCCGTCAGGGCGGGGATCGAGTTTGCAACCAATTCCTTGAGGGGTTTTCCCTTTCCTGCGGTCTCAAGGTAAGCCTGCCGGAGCAGGAGCAATTTGCCCTTGATCTCCCGCTCACACTGAAGTCGCACCAGCCCGAGATCAAAGGCCAGATCCTTTAAGACATCCCGTCCGTGGGCCAGCACATAGTTCTTTTGAAAGGTAAGGTACTCCATGGGGAAGACGTCCAGTGAGGTCTCAATATAACCCTCCGTCAAAAAAAGGGGGGTCGCCACGTTTCTCTTCCCCCATTTCTTTACCATCTCAAACGCAAGATCAAGCCGTTCGATCCCACTCTCCGTAAGTACGATCATAAAATTGATATCCGACTTCCCCGGCCGGTAGCCTTGGCCTGCGCCGCTTCCATAAAGGATTATGCTCACAAGATCATCACCAAAGATGCCCGCATAGTCTGCGATGATCTCCGGAAATATCTCTTTTGGATCATTTGGAATCTTACCCATATCAGAATCCTCCTCCAGCACCCCCGCCGCCGCTCATACCCCCGCCAAACCCACCAAACCCGCCGCCAAACCCGCCAAAACTTCCGCCAAACCCGCCGCCGTGTCTGGAGCCGTGACCCCCTCCAAGCCCAAAGAGTAACGGCAAAAACAACCAGAATGACCCCCCGCGCCGCTTTGAAATCAACATAAATATGATAAGTATAAATATGATGGGGAAAAAGGAAAGACCGGAACCCTCCTTTTTTGACTTTTTGGCCTGCACCTTTCCTGTCAGGCTTATTCCTTCATTTTTGGCTATGACCTGAGCCACGGCAAGGGTCCCATTTAGCAGCCCTTCCCCAAATTTGTTCTCGTTTAGAAAAGGCGTCATATAGCGGTCGCGAATCTCCCCCACCAGACCGTCGGGGAGAATCCCCTCCACCCCGTATCCGGTCTCGATCCTCATCTTTCTCTCTTTGATGGTTATAAAGATAAGAACCCCTTTGTCCTTGTCTTTTTTGCCGATTCCCCAAACATTATAGAGGCGGTTAGCATAATCATTGTATTCCGCACCACCGATATCCGGCATGGTGACAACCACTACGGGGACACCTGTTTTCTTTAACAATTCGGCCGTTACCCGTTCTATTTTCTGTTTGTAGGGTGAGGGAATCACATTCGCAAAATCATTTACAAGACCTTTTGGTTTTGGAATAGGCCGCTCTCCATTTGCCACAGCCCCCCACCACCAGAGGATAAAAAGGGGCCCCAAAAAGAGCGTCACATGTCTATGGATAGAGATCTTAAACATAACTTGTCGCTTTCATACGCAAATAACCGCATTGCCGTTCAGTCTTTCTTCAGAAGGGAATAAATCCGAATGGGCTTGTCTATCCCTTTCAAGCTGGCCATGCCTTTTTCATATACAGGCCACAGCCCCTGGATTAGTTTGTTTGTCTCCCCACCAATCAGTATGTCTCCGCCGATGGCGTATGAGGCCAGACGCGCAGCAATGTTGGTTACGGATCCGGTGGCCGTGTAAGTCATCCGCGTGTCCAGCGAGCCTCGAAACCGTGTCATGCCAACCAGGGCTGTCCCGGAATTTATTCCTATATTGACATTGATCGGTTCAAGACGGTGTCTGAGCTCTTTGTTGATGTCAAGATTTCTGTCATAAATATCAAAGGCGGCCTTGACCGAGTTGACGGCGTTTGTCCTGGCATCATCATCCTTGAAAATGATCATCAGCCCGTCACCGGACGTCTCATTTATGTCTCCGTGGGACCGATGGATGGGGTCTACAAAACTGGAGAACATCTTTTCCACGATCTCGTTTATTTCGTTTTCCGAGCGAGTAGCACTGAGCCGGGTATACCCCTCCAAGTCAAGAAAAAGGACGCTCACATGCTTCCGCTCCTTTTCCTGAGTCAGCAATTCGGGGTTTTTCTCCACTATATTCCGAACCGACTGGGGGACAAACCGTGACATTTGGTTCAGCATCTGGCTGATCTTTATCTTGTCCTGGGTAATTTCCCAGTGCCGCCGGGCGTTCAGAAGTACATTGCTGAGTGTTTCTGAGATATCTCTTATAAGATAGAAATCCTTCCGCGTAAAACGACTGCCTACCTTTGTCACCACGCTGACAACGGCCAGGATTTCATCGTTTACAAAGACCGGGATAGCAGCCTCCGGACCGATCTCTATCTTTGATCCGTCCCGTCTCACAACGGGGTCGCTTTTGGAAACCACCACTCCTTTTCGCCTCTTGATGGCCTTTTGAATGGCGCTACGGGTTCTCTTGCAGGCAAGACAATTCACAGGCCTGTCATAAAGGGCGCACTGGAGGGGGCGTGTATATTTCTTTGCCTCAGGATCCAAAAGAAGGATACAGGCCTCAATGCACGAAGGGACCACCACCCTGATCTCCGACCTTACAGCCTCGAGGATATCATTAACCTCACTGAGCTGAGCGATCTTTTTTGCCAGCCGCCTCTGTGTCTCAAATCTTTCTCTGTGGTATTTTTCCATCTTCCTGCACCGGATACGGATATTGCCGGTCCTTGCCCGCCTTTGCTACCCTGCACCCGATCCCCTTGAGGTTGGGGGTGCCAAACTCCTTTCCCAGCTCTTCCACGGAAGTGAGAATGTTAAAATTGGATCTCTTCCATTGAAACTGGGACTCCGGGCTTTCCTCCGGGAACCACCACCCATAGGAGCCGTTTATCACCCCGGGAGGAACGTTTCTTGTCAGGCGGGCCGTCTGGGTTATCCGTCCTTTTTTGGTTTCAATAACAACTGTCTCGCCCTCTTTGATACCATATTCCGCAGCTGTTTCAGGGTGAATCTCTGACACGGGATCGGGGCTGTGCCGCCGCAGCCCTTCAAGCCATCTGTAAGAGGAATGGAGATAATAAGCATTTTTTGAGCTGGTCAATACCAACGGATACTCGGGATCATTTTCCTGTGGCAGCCCTGTAAACCGCGGCAGCGGTGGAAGGCCAAGACCATCCGCCTTGCTCAAACAAAGCTCGACCTTTTTCGTAGGTGTCCGGAACCCGGAAGAAAGATACTTTTGGAACCGATCCGGGCCTTTTAGATAGCCTTTTTGGGCGAACTGAGTGTAGTTCAAACCGCTTGGCTCAAGAACCTCCTCCAGGAGCGTTTCATAATTTTTTGGCCAGTATTCTTCCCGGGTAAGGTGTCGGCCCAGTTCATTTATGATCTTTATATCGGGCCAACACTCCTCCGGAGGATCAACCACCTTGGGCCGGGCCAGGATGCAGCCGTGGCCAATGCCATAGTGGCCTATGTCATTAAACTCAAAATGGGTGGCAGCCGGGAGCACCATGTCCGCAAGAGCGGCCGTTGGCGTCATAAATATATCTGATACCGCAAAAAAGTCCAGATTCATTAACGCCTCAAAGGTTTTTTGGCTGTCCGCATATGTAATCAGGGGGTTGGTACAGTGAAAATAGGCAGCCCTCACTGGATAGGGAAACGCTTCCAGGACCGCCTTTCTAAAAAAGGCCGGGGGCACGGTCATAAGCCTGGGTATGGTCTTATGATAGGCGTGAATCATTTCTTTTCTCTTAAGGGGAATGAGATCCGCCTTTACAAATTTACCCAGACCCTGAATCTTTGGCTCACTGGCATGGATGTTACCGCCCTGGACATCCAGGTTACCGCATATTGCCATGACACATACAAGTGCCCGTGCCGTATCAAATGCATGGATGTTCTGCTCTATGGGATTTCCCCATTGGATGGCAGCCGGGCGTGACTGGGCATAAGACCGTGCCGCCTCTCGGATAAGCCCTGGCTCAACCCAGGTGACCTTTGACATTTTCTCCGGGGTATACGCCTTCACCTGGTCGGACAGCTCATCAAAGCCATGGGTCCAGTTTTCGACAAAATCCTTCTCATATAACCCCTCTTCAATGATGACATTCAGAAAGGCCAAGGCCAGCCCATTATCTGCCCCCGGTCTTATCTGAAGCCAGTGGCGGGACTTTTTTGCCAGTTCAGTCCTTCTTGGATCTATTACAATCAGATCCGTGCCGTTTCTTACCTGCTCCAGGAGCAGGCTGCAAATCTCCCCCTCCTCATTGGTGCTGGTGAGGTTACTCCCCCAGACCATCACAAGCCTGCTCTTGTGATGAAAATCGGCCACCGGGTAAAACCCACACGTATGGATCCCCGTCAACTCCCGCGGAGCGTGGCATACGTCCTGGACAGCCACCACGTTGGGGGAGCCAAATGTATTTGCAAGACGGATCATGGCAAAGTGTTCCATGCCCTTGGGCATCCCCTGACAAAAGGCGACCCCCCTGGCCCCATGTGTCTCTCTGACCTTCCTCAGATTTTCACAAACTGTCTGAATGGCCTCTTCCCAGGACACCTTCTCCCAATTGCCGTCTCCACGCGCCCCTTTTCTTTTTAAAGGGTGTTTGAGTCGGCCGGGATGGGTGAGCCGATCAGGGGATATCAATCCTTTTGGGCATATGTAGCCCCTGTTCAGATAGCCATCCGGATCGCCTTTGACCCTTATTATCCTGTTATCCTTGACCCCCACGACGAGGGAGCAGCCACCGTGATCCATCCTTCCACAGTGGGTCTTTATCCAACGAATTTCATCTGCCATTTTGAGCCAAATCCTTCCTGTGTCTCTTCCCAATCGTAACGCATATGTTTTGATCTCTTCCAGTCAAGCCACCTGGAGGCCTGCGCATAAATAACTTCGCAAAATTGGCTCCCGGATTTGGGTTAAATGCTACCGAACCTTAAGATCAATTGCAACCTCGTGATTGGGCAAACAAACCGTGGCATAAAAAAGGGCTTCCCCTCATAACGTCTGTTATGTGGAGAAGCCCTGCAAATTTCGGACGTATCAGATCTTGGCGATCAATCTATCGTCGGGCTACAGCTCAAGCCAGGAATCTGAATAAAGAGACCGGCCCAGTATGACCCGCGCTGTCTTTACATATTCCTGCAGTTCCTTGGATAAAGAGCCCATATCAATGTCCTCATCATCCGCGACCTTGTGTATGATCTCCACAATGTCGGGGCTTTCTCCCCTGGCTATTGCGATCAATGTGTCATCGTAGGCATCGGCAATACAGGAATACATCCCCTTTCTTTCCAACATCACCATGTAGGTCTGGTTCAAGATCGGTCTCAGGTTATCCGGTGGGCCATTGGAGACGTTTGAAAGTCCGCATGTGGATTTCACCCCTGGGGCAATATCCTGAAGCATCTCCTGGAAGGCCAAAAGGCTCATTAGTTGGGGCTGTTGGATATTGACTGGCGTCACGATCCCATCCACAAAGATATCTTCATTGGGGACCCCTGCCTCATTGGCCGCATACAAAAGTTCTACCGCCAGTGCCGCCCTTTCGTTTTCATCCCTTGGCAGCCCTTCCGGGCCCCACATCAGCGCAATCATGTTGGCTTGGTACTTGACGGCCAGCGGTATCATTTTCTCATACCGCTCCGACCTGCACATGATCGAATTTATGATGGCCTTCCCTTTGTGGGCGGCAAGGCCTGCCTCCAGGGCCTCTATGTTGGAGGTGTCAAGACACAGGGGAAGATCATCCCCTATGGCCTCCTGGACCGTTTTTACAACAAACTCCATCAATTCGGGTCCACCTTTTCTTGCCGGGCCCAGGTTGATGTCGATCCAGTCCATCCCCTTTTCCTTTTGTCGTTTGGCCTCCTCGGCAATGGGGCCCGGATCCTTCTCCTTAAAGGCCTTGCCTATAACCGTGCTGATCACATTTAAATTTTCACCAATCAATTGCATGGTCAGACTCCCTTATCTTTATTGTTTACCATATTGTTTCCCGTTTCCGTCGAGTTTATCGGCCCCATGTAGTTTGCGGCAATAAACCCTTTCAGACGGTTACGCGCCCAATTACCCCATGTCCTTTAAGAACTTGGGTATCAATGACGCATCCCTGGGTCCAATCAAAATCTCCCAGTCCGGAAGGTCCTCCTCCATTTCCCCGCTTATGGCCGCTGCATACCCGGGGATTATGATTTTCCTGTGAGAAACCTTATCGGTAATGCCGGACTTCTTAACAAAAGTTGCCACAGCGTCGCCTGCAAATTTGCCGGCTGCCCAGGCGGTCATGACTGAGAGACCCTCTGTGTCCATAATGAGCAGCCAACAGGGTACCCTGCTCCCCTCAATCTCTCCACCTACAATAAAGTAGGTCAAAGAAAAGTTGGTTGTAATGAGCACCGGCGAGTTCTCATCCGGTCCACCGATCTCGTATATTCCCTGTGTTACCGTCATGGGTCTCTGAGGATCGGTAAAGATGTTGAGTCTTTCGAGCAGCAAGGGGAAGAGGCTTTCGCCTTTGAAATCCGAGAGGACCACAATCCCCCCATACTTTGCAATGAGCATCGAGGCGATAACCGTCTCCATATCCAGATTGCCGGCCATTTCGCAGGGAAAGGTAATCGTGGGAAACCCCAATGATCGATTCCCCGCCCTTAGGGGGGCCCTCCGGATAGCCACTTGGTCCTCAAAAAGCTGTTTCATCTCCCGGGAACCCGAGTCCAACACCAGATCCTTGAGCCCCATCTCTGTCAATTTATCCGTCAAGGGGATCAGGTCCTCAACACTACCGGCCTTTACTGCTAAGGGTAAACCGCTCTCTTTGGCGATGTTTCCCATCTCTTCGGCGTTGTCAGCGGTGGCTGCATACAGTAGGGGTTTTTTGAAAGCCGTGACGGCTGCAGCCTCTTTTAGTGCGTCCGCGTTCTCGCTCATGAGGATCAGGCCAAACTCACTCTCCTCCGCAATCTTTTTTGCGGCGGCTGCATATGCCGACGCATCCCCATTTACGTCCTTAAGGGCAACCAGTTCCGGTCTGAGGTTCAACCCCACCCTTTCATACTGAAGGGCATTCCACTCCTTCAGTTTTTTGTCCAGCGCCCCGGCATCCATGTCGGAGGCGACCATGGCGGCCAGTCCCGTGGGGTTATAAAAGGTCTTTTCATGTCTGAACATGACCGTTTCACCCCCTGTCTTAAACGCCCTGGCCCCGGCCCCAATGGCAACCGGCCGGATCGGCGGGGCAGACGCCTCTGCCAATTGTTCCCTGGCCTCATCAGAGACATAGGGACATGCATCCAATTCGGCCTTTCCTGAGGCCAAATTCATGGCAAACGCCAGGCAGGTGGGAACGCCGCACTCCCCGCAGTTTGTCTTTGGCAACAATTTAAAAATCTGAATTCCAGTCAGTCCCATAATATACTCCTAACTATCACAACCTCTTGATTTCATATCCTGGATCAGAGACGACCATACGATCGCCCCCGACCCAACAACACCATCCCTTCGGTACCCCACGGGATACATCAACCCACAATGGGATCCATCTTCAATGCGGGGTGATCCTTTTCCTGGAGAAAGGGGAGGATCTCTTCTTCGGTTAATCCAACGGTCTCATCGGCCATCCGATCAACCAGATCCGGCACACCCAGTTCCTCTCCCCGTTTGATCAGACGCGCCTTGATTTCCTCCTTCAACGACTTGGGCATCCACACCATCCTCAAAAGAGCTCCATCACCGACAATAAATTTGCCCTGAGTGATATTGTATTTTGAGTGGCCCACAAAACCCGGGGAGGATTGCCCCCCGCCCATAACACCTGCCAGGGTGGTGAACTTCATCCCTGAGGGGGTTTGACCCGTATAGTCACGGTGGACAGTCATCACCCCGTTACAGGTCGGCAACACCGCCGCAATACACTCGCAGCAACCACACGTAGTCATGGGGTCGATCAACATACTGTAAAAATTATAATGATCTACTGTCTGACGGGATGCCTTATAGACAAAGTCATTCACTCCCTGCCACTGCCCCAGCTTAGGATCCAGGCACTCGCCTTTTTCCACAGGCTGGTTGGGACCGGTCGGGTTGATCTCAAAGGAGGCCTTGCAGTCCATCCAGTTGTAGGCCCCGCAAAGCCCTGTTCGCTCCGGGCTGATCATGCAGACATGGCTGGGGGCAAAGGACTGGCACAGAGTGCATGAATAATAGGTTTCCACGCTCTCATCGGTCATCTTCTCAACACGGTCATCCCTTGTCCCGTATTCGGCCCTGGCCCTTTTGGTCAGGTTATCCACGTCCTCTGACTTGGTGTAAAGCGTCACCTGCACCTTGTCCAGGATGCTCCCAAAATCCTGATGGAATTTTGCATGAAGGATCACGCCGATATCTTTTAGGCTAAAACCCTTGTCTATTGCCTGATCTCCCACACGGATCCAGGCAATATCCCTTTGTCCGATGTGCATGATGCCCTGGGCATAGTTGATAAGATGATGAATCTGTCTCTCGAGGATGGGTTCGAAGTCGGGCTGCATCTGCCGGCCGGCCACCTGAACATAGATACCAAGGGGCAGTCGGTCGCCTTTCTTTACATCCGCTACATCAGGACCGATCACCTCTACCTTGCCGTCTTCTATTTTGTCCATCTCCGCCATCTTGCAGAGTTCCGTGCATTTGCTCTTTCCACCGCCCATCTCAAGGAAGAGGTCGTCCTTGCGGACCCGCTCTCCTTCAAAGGCCGGACCATAGGCCAGGGGGATATCGATTTCAGTGATGGTCACCTTGAGGCCCCTCACCTCGATGGATCTTGAGGGAATCTCATCATGGGGAACATTGGCCACCACGTGTTCATAGGTGCAGACCCCGGTTGGCAGAATCTCCGGGATATCCGTGTCGGCAATTGTGGGAAATCCCCAGTTAACACACCCGGCGGCGTTGGCCGCCCACGCTGCGCCGACGTCCCCCAGGGCGTTTACAAATGCAAAGACCCGGTCTTTCTGATACTGAAGCATCTTTTTGTAATCACCGGGCTGAACCCCGCCAAAGGCCATACCGGCCCGATTTGCAAAACCCAGGGCAAAGACGGCCGCGGATATGTCCGGGCCAAATGGGACAAGACGGGTGTTCCATCCGATCTGCACATTCTCCTCGATAAGCTGCTCTGTAAAGGTGGTCCCGTTTTGATTGGCGGCCATAAACACATAAATGGTCTTTAGCTGATATTCTTCGGCCATCTTTTTGGCTGTGGCCGAATCAGGGGCAGCCCCCACAATGGCCGCAAATCCCGGGGCCGTTCCATCCACAAACTCTACCCCACGCTTCCGCATAATGGCATCGTCCGCAGCCCCGAGCCAGATCTTTCCATTTTCGATATCCGGATCTTCCACTTCGGGCTGGTAAAAATCGGGGTCTTCCACATAACGAAGTGCCTCCCTAATCTCCTCTGCAAAAAGGGCGGCCATTCCGGCATCCAGTAAAGGCCCCAGATAGGGAAGATTGCAATCGTTCTTGACATGGGGGGGTAAGAGCTTCCGGGCAAATTCAAGAGGTTTTTTCGCTGAATCCAGATCCGTAACCTTCATCCCGGTCAATGAATAAATGATTGGCAGGTAATAAGCGGTGTTGGGGAATTCCAGCTTCTGTGCACCGCCATAGGTCTCCAGCGCCTTTTTGTACCTCCCCTCGGCCTTGGAAACAATGTTATATCCGCCTTGAATGGCTGCAAACGCAACTAATTTTGACATATCTTATTCTCCTCCCTTCTTAAGAGGTATATTGTTTCACCTTCTCGGTTAATCATGCGGCCTCCAGCTTTTGCCGGTCTGTCATATCCACAAGGACCCTCTCCCGGGCCTTGTCTATACCCAGGGCCTTCCGCTTCTTATCAATATGGGCAATCATCTTGTGGGCGTGCTTTATGGGGTCCTCTTCCATGTCCCACATGCCACCATATATGCCTTCCAGTTCATTGAAGAGATAATTCTCGAAGACAGGCGCTCCGCTCACGGGTAGAGCCACCCCCCCAAAGACGGTATACACGCCAGAGGCGACAAAGTACTGACCAATACTGATGGCCTTCTCGCTCATCCACTCCGGCGCAGAGCCGGCCGCAGGAAGTTCGTTGATATCATTTCCCAACCCCCCGGCCTTTACCACTTCTGTGGCTGCCATGAGGATCCGGCTGTTGTCCACACAAGAGCCCATGTGGAGGACCGGCGGAATCCCAACGGTCTCGCAGACCTCAGCCAGACCGGGACCGCAAAAGACCTTGGCAGACTCCGGGGTCAGCAACCCTGCCTTGGCGCAGGTAATGGCATTACACCCGGTTGTCAGAACAATCACGTCGTGTTTGAGCAATTCCTTTACAATTATAAGATGCCCCTCATCATGAACGGTCCGGGCGTTGTTACACCCGACCACACCCGCAATACCCCTTATGCGGCCGTTTATGATGTTGTCGTTCAGGGGAGTGTATGAACCCCTAAAGGTCCCGCCCAGGTGATAATTTATGGCCTCATAGCTAAACCCGGCTATCAGATTCGAGGCATTGTCAGGAATCACTACCTCCTTTTCCCTGTTCGTGAAGTTATCTATAGCGGTCCTTACGATCTTTTTGGCATCTTCAAATGCTGTATGTTCATCAAACTCGATGTGCAGGGTATTGCCAGAGGCTATTTTTGCCCTGGGATTGGTGGTGATTATCTTGGTGTGAAAACAATCGGCCACATTGGCCACGTTTTCCATAATGCACTGGACATCCACCACCATGGCCTCCACTGCTCCTGTTATTATGGCCAGTTCCTGCTGCAGATAGTTCCCTGCCAGGGGCACACCGTGCCGCATCAGAATCTCATTGGCCGTACAGCAAATACCACCCAACTGGATCCCTTTGGCCCCCTTCTCCTTTGCATACTCGATCATCTCCGGGAGTTCGGAGGCCTGGACGATCATCTCGCTCAGGAGCGGTTCATGGCCATGGATGATGATGTTGACATGGTCTTCTTTGAGAACCCCGAGGT
This sequence comes from Desulfobacteraceae bacterium, assembly GCA_030597505.1. Classification (GTDB taxonomy): domain Bacteria; phylum Desulfobacterota; class DSM-4660; order Desulfatiglandales; family Desulfatiglandaceae; genus JABMQV01. Next base: position 3,288 of record JAUVRS010000011.1, on the reverse strand, counting down.
TCGCGGAACTCTTTAACGGATAAGGACAACCAAAAAGGATATCCTGTAGATCAGTGGCGATCATTGAGCCGCCCCAACCATCTGCCAGGGCTGCCCGTGTACATTGCTCGACCAGGTTTTCATAATCCTGGTCCACACCCATATGGGTGCGGTGCATGATCTCAACAATCTCCCTGTCTATGCCCGTGGGAACAACTCCAAGTGTCTTCCACAGTTCATATCTGGGGGCCGGTGCCCTGGTAACAGTGCAGATCTCCCCGGTCTGTTGTCCCCACTGGGCCAAGGCCTTTTCACCCACTTCCACGGCAATCTCGTCAATATCCCGATCAAGGACTTCACCGTCCTCACCTTCTACGGTGATATCAACTCCGTAATCTGGTGCAATCTCAAGCAGTTTCTTGGTGTCTTGGATCCTGTAATCCTTTGTCTCTTTTCTGGCCGCGGCCAGAAAAGTCTCCGCAACACCTCGCCCATGGTCGGAGTGAGAAGCAGCACCCGCCGCCACCATCCTGGCAAAATTTCTGGATGCGATGGTCTCGGGAGTTGCTCCACACAGCCCCTTTCTCGTATCCTCTCCCTCTATTCCGGACTTAGGCAGTGGGAGCCTGCAAGGTCCTTGCGAACAATTCTTACAACAGGTCCCCTGAATACCAATGTTACACGCCTTCATGGTCTGGGCGCGGTCGAAGATGGTTTCAACCTCCAGATCCCGGGCCCTCTTAAGCATTTGCACTGTGGCCGGATCAACGCTCAGATCCTCTGGCCGTGCCACTTTTTTTGCTTTTGCCTTGGTCGCAATGACCTTGGCTTTGGCTTCTTCTGATGCCATTTTCAGGTTCCTCCTTTCTTTATATACGCCTATGAATACGATCAATATTGTCAATCAACTTCTCAACCATTGTCTTTTGCTGAGCCGAAGGGCCCTTGGGGGTTTCCTCGCCTTTAAGGGTGGTTCTTTCGGCCTCCAGCTTTTCCCTCTCAGCAGCCCTTTCATATCTAAGGGCCTGTAATTCCTCTTTCTCCTTTTCCTTGGCGTCAGCTTTGGCCTTTAGTTCTGCTTCAGCCTTCTTCTTTTCTTCCTCTTCCGCATTTTTCCGGGCTGCCTCTTCAGCTTCTGCCTCTGCTTTGACTTTTGCTTCAGCTTCGGCCTTGGCCTTCGCTTCTGCCTCAACCTTTTCCTTGGCGTCTTCTTTGGCCTTGGTCTCGGGTTTCTTTACCTTTACCTCTTCTTTTGGTTTTTTCTCCGGTTTTGACGGTGCTGCGGCCTTTTCTTCCTTTTTGGCAGGCTTAGCAGCCGCCTTCTTTTTTGGTGCGGCAGGTTTTTCCTTGGCAGGTTTTTCGTCACCAAAATCAAGGGCTGGTTCTGGCGATAGTGAAATCAGATCTGCCTCTTGAAGTTCCAACCGCTTGGAAATCTCCTGTACGTCGCTCGCCATGCCCCCGTTGATCATAAGATCAATAAAGGACCGGGTCAGACGTACACTTTCCGGATGTCTTAATATGACCACATTTGCTCCGCTAAGGAGATAGCAGACAGCACTAACCGTCTCCATCAGGATGGGACCCCTCTCAGCATCTCCCAGGGTCGGGGCCTCTTCGATGGTCTGACCCGCTTCTTTGCTCTTCCACACTTCGTTGCCCACATTATTGATCATGGGCACCTGGAGTTTCTCATCCTCTTGGGTCAGCGCAGCCATCATGATACGTTCCATAACCGAATAGGAGTATTCCAGGCCATAACCCAGTCCCCCTGTGGTGGGATCCACCACAATCTTGTCACCTTTCACCCCCAAATTTCCAAGCAAAATGTTGAGCTGCTTGGCCAGATTTACATCAATGGGTGATGAAGCAACAACGCTATGGCCATAACCGAGGGCACTTGCCCCTACACCCTTATGATTCGCTTCCTCTACAGGGGCCAAGGCAAGGTTCTTTCCCTCACACGACTCTGAAATCTTTTTCAGGACCTCTTCGTCCTTTTGATTATTGGCGGTTCCCCACAGCACAAGTGGTACCTCAATAGCATCTGCTAGCTTTTTGGCCACTTCAGCGGCCTCCTCCGGGCCTCTGTCCATACCATTAGGGTCCGTACTCTTCAGCTGAAGTACAATGATATCCGCCCCGTATTCTTCTACACATTTCTTTGCCCCGGCTTCAGGCGAAGAAATAACGTCCTTAAACGGCTCAACTGCCGCGGCCGGCCATTCCTCCGAGGGATCATAGTCCCATACTTCCATTGCAATCTTTGGGGAGTTGGGCATGCTCCCCTCAAACAGATGAAATGGGTAGGAGTCTTCTCCCCCAAGCGTAACAGTCGCACCCCCCGTTCCAATACTCGTCTCCCCTATTTTTCCGGAATAGGGCTGTTTGGGAATTTCAAATGCCAATTTCTGTACCTCCTTCTTGGGTTTTTTCAGTGGGGTTTATATAATTAAATCTCAAGCCCTGTCTTAGATAGCTCTCATCCAAAAGTAATTCAATCACATTTGTCAGTATTTCTTGTTTGTATACCTAATTGTGAAAAATATAACAAGCCAAGGCAAAAAATTACCTCCACGAGAGGTTTTCTATTGACAAAATAGATGAATCCCTATTCATTGTCAAGCAATTTTTGTAGGAATTTAGAAGGGTTGGTTCTTTTAGCACTATACAATATATTGTACCATATAGAAAAATTATACAATATATTGACGTATCCTCAAGACTCTCTTTTTCAGGCGCCATCGACATTCAGCCATTTGGAAACGATTACCGTATATCTAATCAAAAGAGGGTTTCAAAGATCCCATAAGCGGCCTTTAAGGCTACGCTCTCCCCCCCTATCTCCATGGTTGGTCTTCCTTTAAGATCAAATTCCTGCACCTCAGGATCTTCGGGCACCATACCCACAAGTTCCATCTGATATTTTTCGACGGCTTCCTCTATTACCCCTTTTTGCTCTGCTCTGGCCCGGTTAACGATAAGAAGTTTTTTCTCAATATTAAGGGTCAGCTCATCTACCAATTGGAAGATCCTGCGGGCCGCTTGGATTCCCCTGTGCGTCGGATCTGATATAGCAATTAGGGCGTCAATGTTATTGGTGGTAAGCCGGCTTATATGTTCCATACCTGCCTCGTTATCAATAACAACATATTTATAATTGCTAATTAGTTTATCCAAATATTGCGTGAGAAGGCTATTGGCAGCGCAATAACACCCTGCGCCCTCCGGTCTTCCCATAACCACAAGATCAAACCCGCTCGCCTCAACAACCGCTTCCTGGAGTTTCATCTCCATATAGACATCCTT